>NZ_JBFODM010000060.1:0-72012 GCF_040908325.1 Aeromonas sp. R4-1 | reverse complement strand
GTATGACGGCGCGACCCTGCCAGGATTTAAAACGGTTAACGCGAGATGTGCGTGGCGGCATCAGCCAGTCACGCGGATCGACGCAAGAGGATAAAGCACAATGTCCAAACAGATTATGGTGCCGGATATCGGCGCCGATGAAGTTGAAGTCACCGAGATCATGGTGGCCGTGGGTGACAAGGTCGAGCTGGACCAGTCCATCATCGCGGTAGAAGGCGACAAGGCCTCCATGGAAGTGCCGGCCCCGTCCGCCGGTATCGTGAAAGAGATCCTGATCAAGGTGGGCGACAAGGTTGCCACCGGTTCCCAGATCATGATCTTCGAAGCCGAAGGCGCTGCCGCCCCTGCTGAAGTAGCTGCACCGGTTGCTGCTGCTCCGGCCGCCGCACCTGCCGCTGCCGTGCGCAAAGATGTGCACGTACCGGATATCGGTGACGACGAAGTGGACGTGACTGAAATCATGGTTGCCGTGGGCGACATGGTAGAAGCTGACCAGTCCATCATTGCCGTGGAAGGTGACAAGGCCTCCATGGAAGTACCTGCACCGTTCGCAGGCCGCGTAGTCGAGATCAAGGTTGCCGCTGGCGCCAAGGTTTCTACCGGTTCTCTGGTGATGGTATTTGAAGTGGCTGGCGCTGCGCCTGCTGCCGTTGCTGCTCCGGCTCAAGCTGCCGCGCCCGTGGCTGCTGCCCCGGTTGCCGCTGCTGCCAAAGAGGTCAACGTACCGGATATCGGTGGCGACGAAGTGGAAGTCACCGAGATCATGGTTGCTGTGGGTGACAAGGTTGAAGCCGACCAGTCCCTGATCGCCGTGGAAGGTGACAAGGCCTCCATGGAAGTGCCTGCGCCGTTCGCCGGTGTGGTCAAAGAGATCAAGGTGAAGGCGGGTGACAAGGTCTCCACCGGTTCCCTGATCATGGTCTTCGAAGTGGCTGGTGCTGCTCCTGCCGCCGCGCCGGTTGCTCAAGCTGCCGCTCCGGTCGCTGCAGCCCCTGTTGCCGCTGCTCCGGCTCCGGTTGCCCAGGCTGCTGCCGCTGCGACCGATTTCGTTGCCAACGACGCTTATGTACACGCCTCTCCGGCGGTACGCCGTCTGGCGCGCGAGTTCGGCGTCAACCTGGCCAAGGTGAAAGCCTCCGGTCGCAAGGGCCGTATCGTCAAAGAAGACGTGCAAGCCTACGTGAAGGATGCCATCAAGCGTGCCGAGTCCGCTCCTGCCTCTGCTGGCGTAGCCGGTGGTAACGGTCTGGGCGTACTGCCGTGGCCGAAAGTAGACTTCAGCAAGTTCGGTGATGTGGAAGAGGTCGAGCTGACCCGCATCCAGAAGATCTCCGGTCCGAACCTGCACCGCAACTGGGTCATGATTCCTCATGTCACCCAGTTCGACGAAGCCGATACCACCGAGCTGGAAGCGTTCCGCAAAGAGCAGAACGCGATGCTCGAGAAGCAGAAGGCCGACGTGAAGATCACCCCGCTGGTGTTCATCCTGAAAGCCGCCGCCAAGGCGCTGGAAGCCCACCCGCGCTTCTGCAGCTCCCTGTCCGAAGATGGCAGCAAGCTGATCATGAAGAAGTACATCCACATCGGTGTGGCGGTAGATACCCCCAACGGTCTGGTTGTGCCCGTGGTGCGCGATGTGAACAAGAAGGGCATCATGGAGCTGTCTCGCGACCTGGCCGAGATCTCCAAGAAGGCCCGTGCCGGCAAGCTGACCGCTGCCGACATGCAGGGCGGTTGCTTCACCATCTCCAGCCTGGGTGGCATCGGCGGTACCAGCTTTACCCCGATCGTCAACGCGCCGGAAGTGGCCATCCTCGGTGTTTCCAAGTCCGAGATGAAGCCGAAGTGGAACGGTAAAGAGTTCGCGCCGCGCCTGATGCTGCCGCTGGCTCTGAGCTACGACCACCGCGTGATCGATGGTGCTGATGGGGCTCGCTTCATCACCACCATGAACGGCGTGCTGTCCGACATTCGTCGACTGGTCCTGTAAGTGAGAGGGCGGGCCCAGAGCCTGCCCTTTTTACTTCTCATTTCATTAACATGATCGTAAACTTGCCCCGTTTTTTTCACGGCTGCAGCCACCCGTTTCGGTATAAGACTGCGCTGTCCGGGGATATAAGAACGACAAAGAGGTCATGATGAGTAAAGAAATCAAAACCCAGGTCGTAGTACTGGGTGCTGGCCCTGCCGGTTATTCCGCTGCTTTCCGTGCAGCCGATCTGGGTCTGGATACTATTATCGTCGAGCGTTACTCCACCCTGGGTGGCGTCTGCCTGAACGTGGGCTGCATCCCCTCCAAGGCGCTGCTGCACGTTGCCAAAGTGATTGAAGAAGCCAAGGCGCTGGCCGAGCACGGCATCGTCTTCGGTGCCCCGCAGACCGACATCGACAAGATCCGTCTGTGGAAAGAGAAGGTTATCAACCAGCTGACCGGCGGTCTGGCTGGCATGGCCAAGATGCGTAAAGTTCAGGTTGTTAACGGCTTGGGTAAATTTACCGGCCCGAACACGCTCGAAGTGACCGGGGAAGACGGCAAGACTACCGTGACCTTCGACAACGCCATCATCGCGGCCGGTTCCCGTCCGGTGAAGCTGCCGTTCATCCCCCACGATGACCCGCGCGTATGGGACTCTACCGATGCGCTGGAGCTGAAAACCGTTCCCGGCAAACTGCTGGTTATCGGTGGCGGCATCATCGGTCTGGAGATGGGTACCGTTTACTCCTCTCTGGGTTCCGAGATCGATGTGGTGGAATTTGCCGACCAGCTGGTTCCGGCTGCCGACAAAGATATCGTCAAGATCTATACCAAGCGCGTCGCCAAGAAGTTCAACATCATGCTGGAGACCAAGGTCACCGCAGTTGAAGCGCGCGAAGACGGCCTGTATGTCTCCTATGAAGGCAAGCACGCTCCGGCCGAGCCGGTTCGTTACGACAACGTGCTGGTTGCCGTAGGTCGTGTGCCGAACGGCAAGATGCTGGATGCCGAGAAGGCAGGCGTTGCCGTGACCGAGCGCGGTTTCATCGAGGTGGACAAGCAGCTGCGTACCAACGTGGCGCACATCCACGCCATCGGTGACATCGTTGGCCAGCCGATGCTGGCACACAAAGGTGTTCACGAAGGTCACGTTGCCGCCGAAGTTATCGCCGGCAAGAAGCACTACTTCGACCCGAAAGTGATCCCGTCCATCGCCTACACCGAGCCAGAGATGGCATGGGTTGGTCTGACCGAGAAGGAAGCCAAGCAACAGGGCCTGAACTTCGAAGTCGCCACCTTCCCGTGGGCTGCTTCCGGCCGCGCCATTGCGTCCGACTGCTCCGACGGTATGACCAAGCTGATCTTCGACAAGGAGAGCGGCCGCGTCATCGGTGGTGCCATCGTCGGTACCAACGGTGGTGAACTGCTGGGTGAAATCGGTCTGGCCATCGAAATGGGTGCGGACGCCGAAGATATCGCGCTGACCATCCACGCTCACCCGACTCTGCACGAGTCCGTGGGTCTGGCTGCCGAAGTGTTCGAAGGCTCCATCACCGACCTGCCGAACGCCAAGGCCAAGAAGAAAAAGTAATTTTCTTCCCCGCTTGTCTAAAAAGCCGCTCCAATGAGCGGCTTTTTGTTTTCTCCTTGCTGCCCCGACTTCGACAAAGCCCAATATGCTAAAGATAGGTTTTGGCACAGATGAGAGAGGCACGATGCTAGAAGCACCCATTCCACCCGATGAGGTATTGCGGTTGGAGACCCTGCGGCGGCTCTCTTTGCTGGATTCCGAGGCCGAGGAGCGGTTTGATCGGCTGACCCGCATGGCCCGACGGCTGTTCAATGTCCCCATCGCGCTGGTAAGTCTGGTGGATGAAGATCGCCAGTGGTTCAAATCCTGTATCGGACTGGAGGTCCGCGAGACCGCCCGTGACATTTCGTTCTGTGGCCACGCCATCATGGGCAATGAGACCTTTATCGTGCCGGATGCTTCGCAGGATCCCCGCTTTGCCGACAATCCGCTGGTGGTGGGCGGGCCCGGCATCCGCTTCTATGCCGGACAGCCACTGCGGATCGCCAACGGCTGCAAACTGGGGACGCTCTGCATCATCGATACGGTGCCGCGGGAATTGAGCGACGAGGATGTGGGGCTGCTCAAGGATCTGGCGGCGATGGTGGTGCGGGAGCTAGAAGCGGTGCAGCTGGCCACCATTGATGAGTTGACCCTGATCTCCAATCGGCGCGGGTTCGTGATGCTGGCGGAGAAGAGCCTCTCGCTGGCCAGTCGCTTGCAGATACCACTGGCACTGCTCTATCTGGATCTCAATGGCTTCAAGGGGATCAACGATCGGTGGGGGCATGCAGAAGGGGATCGGGCCCTGATCGCCTTTGCCACTCTGCTCAAGCTGGCTTTTCGTGGCGCCGATGTGTTTGCCCGCATGGGCGGCGATGAGTTCGCCGTCCTGCTGCCCAATGTGGTGGAGGCGCAGGCGCAACTGGCCTATGAGCGTTTCAATGCCATGTTGGCCGAGCACAATCAGCACAGTGGTTGCGGCTATGCGCTGACCTGCAGCACCGGGATTGTCTGCTATGACGGGCACGGCTGTGCCTCTCTGGCCGAGCTGCTCACCCGCGCGGATGAGCTGATGTATCAGCGCAAACGGGATGGCAAGGGCTGACTGCTATGCCGGATTAGCCGCCACCAAAACAACAGAGAGCGCCACGGCGCTCTCTGTTGTTGATGGCTTAGGTCAAGGCCTGGGTCAGAGTCGGAAGTTGCCAACCAGCTTGTCCAGATGACCGGAGAGCTGCTGCAGGCTGCGGCTCGATTCGGTCAGCTGGTGGGCGATATCGGCGGTCTCCATGGTGAGCTGGTTGATATCTTCCACGTTGCGGTTGATCTCGCCGACCACACTGGACTGCTCCTCGGTGGCGGTGGCGACCTGGATATTCATGTCGTTGATCTGGGTGATGTGGGCGGTGATCTGGCCGAGGGCGGCGTTGGCCTCATCGGCCTGGCTCACCACCTCCAGACTTTGGTTACGCCCCTGCGCCATGGCGCTGACAGCGCGGGCACTCTGCTCCTGCAAGCGGTTGATCATCCCCTGGATCTCGGCGGTCGAGGCGGCGGAGCGGTTGGCCAGATTGCGCACCTCATCTGCCACCACGGCGAAACCGCGACCCTGTTCACCGGCGCGAGCGGCCTCGATGGCGGCGTTCAATGCCAGCAGGTTGGTCTGCTCCGAGATGCTGCGGATGGTTTCGAGGATGCTACCGATGGAGTCGGTCTGGCTGGCCAGCGACTCGATAACCCCTGCCACCTGCTCAATCTCGCCGGAGAGGTCGACGATGCCGTGGCGTGCCTGCGCCACCACTACCGCACCCGCATCGGCCTGATCGTTGGCCTGTCTGGCTACTTCGGCTGCCAGCGAAGCGTTACCGGCGATCTCGCTCACCGTGGCCCCCATTTCGTGGATGGCGGTGGCCACCTGCACAGTGCGGTCACGCTGGGCAGTACAGTTGTGCTGGGTCAGCTGCGCCTTGTTGGCCACCTCGTTGGCGGTGGCTGCGAGCTGGCGGGAGTTCTCCGCCACCTGCTCGATGGAGCCGTGGATCTTGGCGACGAAGTTGTTGAAGCCGGTGGCGACCTGACTCAGTTCGTCACGCCCCTCCACTTTCAGGCGCTGGGTAAGATCCCCATCGCCGCTGCCCAGCTCCTTGAACAGGCGGGCCAGCTCGTTGAGCGGGCGGCTGACCGAGCCTGCCAGCAGCATCCCCATCAGCCCCATGGCCAGCGCAATCACCAGCGAGATCATCAGGATCTCGTTGCGGGTCTGATCCAGCTCGGCATAGATCTCGGCTTGCGGCACCTGGGCCACCAGATACCAGTCGAGCAGCGGGATATAGCTGCTGGCCAGTACCATGGGCTCGCCATTTACCTCGGCGTTGATGACGGCAAAGGGGCGTTTGGCCAGCAGGCTGCCGGTATCACCGCTGGCAATGTTGCCAAGCGTATCACGCTCGATGCGGTTGGCCTCGGGGTGCAGCTTCACCTTGCCGCTGCCATCGACCATGAAGACGATGCCGCTCTCTTCCAGCCGGAAGTTGGAGACCATGGTCACCATGGTGTCGAGGGATTTGGCAAAGCCGGCCAGCCCGCGCCCGTTGAGCTGCTGGAAGTTGACGAACAGCTTCACCTCGCCGTTGCTCTCGCGGAAGATGCTGAGGGTCATCTCCTTCTGGCTCTTGGTGTAGTCATAGAACCAGGCGTCTTGCGTGGGGGTCAGGTTGCGCAGAAAGCCATCCTGGTTGTAGTAGGCAGCGGTCTGGCGATCGGCGAAGGAGGCGGTCACCAGACCATACTGATTGGCCACATCCTTGAGCTGGTTGATGAGGATCGGCTCCTGCTCTTTGGGCATGCCCCGATCCACCCAGTCGAGGATGAAGCGGTCGGTGGCCAGTTGGCGGGCTGCCTGGGCGATGCCGTGGAGATCCTGCTCAATCTCCTTGCTGATCCGCTGGGTCAGGTTGGGGAGCTCCTGCTCGAACATCCGGTTTTCGATCAGTTGCTGGGCCGAGCGTTGACTGAAGTAGCCTACCAGCAGGCAGGAGACGACCACGGCCAGGGTGACAGTGGCCAGTATTTTCTGTTTAAGAGTGAGGGTTGCCAGCATAAAGGTGCTCAAAAGGTTGAGATTGACGACGCTCATATTAGCGGCAGCGCGGCGCTACCCATGAGGCTTGCAGCCATTTATTTGCGGATTACGTTTGCGCTCACAGGGGCGGCGGCGTACCCCTTCGCCATGCAGCACAGGCGGGATGCGGATTGACGGTTGCGCTAACTGCCGGGCCCCTTATAGTAGAGGCCATCCTTGGTGACTGACCCTCTGAATAATATGGAAAATATGATGCGCAGCTTAGGTGCGGGATGGACCCGTCTGCTTTTGGTGATGCTGGCGGCGATGCCGCTGCTGGCTGTGGCGGCACAGGGGGATCGCCCGAAAATTGCGGTGGTGCTCAGCGGCGGCGGCGCCAAGGGCTCTGCCCATATCGGCATCCTCAAGGTGCTGGAGCAGAAACGGATTCCGGTCGACATCATAGTCGGTACCAGCATGGGCTCTTATGTGGCGGGGATGTATGCCATGGGGCTCAGTGCCGAGGAGGTGGAGCGCACCACTTTGGCCATCGACTGGAACAAGGGGTATCAGGACAAGGTTGGCCGCGACGAGCTGTCGCTGCGCAAAAAGCAGCAGAACGAGCAGTACCAACTGCGCACCGACATAGGGGTGAATGGTGACACCACCCAGCTACCGGACGGTTTCTTCCAGGGCCAATCCATGGCCAGCCTGCTGCGGGGGGCCACCTCCAACTTGCCGGTGCAGGCGAGTTTCGATGATCTCCCCATTCCCTACCGCGCCATGGCGACCGACATGGAGACGGTCACCCCCTTCGTGCTCGATCACGGCAGCCTGGCCAAGGCGATGCAGGCCTCTATGTCTATTCCCGGCGCCCTCAAGCCGGTGGAGTGGGAGGGGCACATCCTGGCGGACGGCGGCAGCGTCAACAACATGCCGGTGGATGTCGCCAAGGCGATGGGGGCCGACGTGGTGATCGCGGTGGATATCAGTGCCAAGCTGCGTACCCGGGAGTCCCTCAAGTCAGGGTTGGCCATGATTGACCAGCTCACCACCTACATGACCCAGGTGGGCACCGACAAGCAGAAGGCGCTGATGGGACCGAAGGATATTCTGATCGCCCCCGAGTTTGGCGATATGGGGATCGCCGACTTTGCCCGGATGCCGGAGGGGATCAAGATCGGTGAGACGGCGGCTGACAAGGTGTCGCTGCAACTCGATAAGCTGTCGCTCACCAAGGCGCAGTACAACGCCTATCGCAACCAGAAGCTGAGCCGCCGTGCCGAGCGTAGCGGTCAGCCCGCCTACTTCATCGACAAGGTGGAGATCATCAACAAGTCGCGCCTCTCCGACGAGACGGTGCGCGCCATGCTGAAAGTGCGGCCGGACAAGGTACAGACCAACGAGAGTCTGGAAGCGGGCATTCGCCGCCTCTATGCCCTTGAGTCCTTTGACCGCATCACCTACGAGGTGGAGGAGCGTGACGGGGAGAATGTGCTGCTGGTGGACGCCAGCGAGAAGAACTGGGGGCCGGGCTACCTCAACTTCCAGTTCGGTTTCACCGATGACTTCGAGAACACCTCCAACTACAACGTCGGCATGTCCTATACCCTCACCAACGTCAACGAGTGGGGTGCCGAGTGGCTGACCGAGGCGTCGCTGGGCACGGCCAAACATATCAAGACAGACTTCTATACCCCGCTCGAACCCTCCCAGACCTTCTATGGTGAGGCGAGTCTGGCCTATGACCAGACCCTGCGCCGCCTGTTTTTCCCCAATCCGGATCCCGAGGCGGTTTCGATAAGCTATCTCGACTCCGAATACTCCTTCTTCAGCGGTGATCTGGCGGTGGGCTGGAACCGCCAGCCCTGGAGCCGGTTGTCGATGGGACTGGAGGGACAACTGGGCACGATTGATGTGAAGAACTTCAAGGGGCTGGAGATGGATGCCACGGCGTGGGGCCCCTATGTCCGCTTTGAACACGACAACCTGGATAGCCGCTATTTCCCCTATCAGGGGGTGAAATGGGACATGAAACTGGGCCACTCCCACGTCAGTGTGGATGGGCTCGAGTCGGCAGATGGGCGCAGTGAAGGCTGGAATTATCAGCTCTCCATGATCAAGCCCTGGTCATGGGACAGGCACAGCCTCAACCTGATCCTCGAAGGGGGTGGCTCGGGCAGTGAAGAGGTGGTGCCGCTGCATATTCAGGATCTGGGCGGGCTGTTCCGCCTCTCCGGTTTCCAACGCTACCAGCTGAGCGGTCGCTATAGCCTGTTTGGTGGCCTGCGCTACATCTATCGGGTGGCGGACAACGACTTCGGTGCCCTCAAGATGCCGCTCTATCTGGGTGGATCTCTGGAGCAGGGCGGGGTCTGGAACAAGGGTGAGGATATCAGTCTGGAGAGCTCCTTCACCGCCGGTTCGCTTTATGTCGGGGTGGAGAGCTTCCTCGGCCCTGTGTTCCTCGGCTACGGCATGGCGGAGGGGGGCAATGACGTCTTCTATCTGCAATTGGGCAGTACGTTCGAATAATGCTGAAATGATGCCAATTTGTTAACTCTGGTTGAGGGCGCTCAATTAATTTTCAAAAAATACCAGTCTGTTTAATTGGTTACGATTTTGTGGTGAATAAGTAAACAGGGTTTGGATTTTAATTAGTCGTTAAAACTTATATAGTGGGGAGCACCCTACGGGGTGTCCCGCAAGGACGATCGCCGCGAGCGTGGGCGAACCCCAAAAAAAGACCAAAGAGGAATTAGTCGTGCTTGAAACATACCGTAAACACGTCGCAGAACGTGCCGCCGAGGGCGTGGTTGCCAAACCTCTGGATGCAGAGCAGGTCGCCGCCCTGGTTGAGCTGCTCAAGAACCCGCCCGCTGGCGAAGAAGACTTTCTGAAAGAGCTGTTGTCCTCCCGTATTCCCCCCGGTGTTGATGAAGCGGCCTATGTCAAAGCCGGTTTCCTCACCGCCGTCGCCAAGGGCGAAGCCCACTCTCCCATCCTGACTGCCGCCGAAGCCGTTGAACTGCTGGGCACCATGCAGGGTGGTTACAACATTCAACCGCTGATCGACCTGCTGGATCATGCCACTCTGGCGCCGCTTGCCGCCAAGGGGCTCTCCCACACCCTGCTGATGTTTGACTCCTTCCACGACGTGGAGGAGAAGGCCAAGGCGGGCAATGCCCACGCCAAACAGGTGATGCAATCCTGGGCTGATGCCGAATGGTTCCTCTCCCGCCCGGAGCTGGCCGAGAAGATCACCGTCACCGTGTTCAAGGTGACCGGCGAAACCAACACCGACGACCTCTCTCCGGCACCGGACGCCTGGTCCCGCCCGGACATTCCGCTGCACGCGCTGGCGATGCTGAAAAACGCCCGTCCCGGCATTACCCCGGACAAGGATGGCGCCGTCGGCCCCATCAAGACCATCGATGCCCTGAAAGAGAAAGGTTTCCCGTTGGCCTATGTGGGTGACGTGGTCGGTACCGGATCTTCCCGTAAATCCGCCACCAACTCGGTGCTCTGGTTTATGGGCGACGACATTCCGTTCGTGCCGAACAAGCGCGCTGGCGGTGTCTGTCTGGGTGGCAAGATTGCCCCGATCTTCTTCAACACCATGGAAGATGCCGGCGCACTGCCTATCGAAGTGGACGTCTCCAAGCTGGAAATGGGCGATGTGATCGACATCTACCCCTATGCCGGCAAGATCTGCAAACACGGCACCGAACAGGTGCTGGCGCAGTTTGAACTGAAAACCGACGTGCTGATCGACGAAGTACGCGCCGGTGGCCGTATTCCGCTGATCATCGGTCGCGGCCTCACTGACAAGGCCCGCGAAGCACTGGGTCTGCCGTTCTCCACCGTATTCTGTCGCCCGCAGCCGGTGGCCGATACCGGTAAAGGCTTCACCCTGGCCCAGAAGATGGTGGGCAAGGCGTGCGGCGTGAAGGGCATTCGCCCGGGCACTTACTGCGAGCCCAAGATGACCACGGTCGGCTCTCAGGACACCACGGGCCCGATGACCCGCGACGAGCTGAAAGATCTGGCCTGCCTCGGCTTCTCCGCCGATCTGACCATGCAGTCCTTCTGCCACACCGCCGCTTATCCGAAGCCCATCGACGTACAGACCCACCACACCCTGCCGGACTTCATCATGAACCGCGGCGGCGTGAGCTTGCGTCCGGGTGACGGCGTCATCCACTCCTGGCTGAACCGCATGCTGCTGCCGGATACCGTGGGTACCGGTGGTGATTCCCACACCCGTTTCCCCATCGGCATCTCCTTCCCGGCGGGCTCCGGTCTGGTGGCCTTCGCCGCTGCTACCGGCGTGATGCCACTGGATATGCCGGAGTCCGTGCTGGTGCGCTTCAAGGGCGAACTGCAACCGGGCATCACCCTGCGTGATCTGGTTCATGCCATTCCCTACGCCGCCATCCAGAAAGGGCTGCTGACCGTCGAGAAAGCGGGCAAGAAGAACATCTTCTCCGGCCGCATCCTCGAGATCGAAGGTCTGCCGACCCTGAAGGTGGAGCAGGCGTTCGAACTGGCTGATGCCAGCGCCGAGCGTTCCGCTGCCGGTTGCACCATCAAGCTGGATAAAGAGCCGATCATCGAGTATCTGAAGTCCAACATCGTGATGCTGAAATGGATGCTCTCCGAAGGCTACGGCGACGTACGCACCATCACCCGTCGCATCAAGGGGATGGAAGAGTGGCTGGCCAACCCGACCCTGATGGAAGCGGACAAGGATGCCGAGTACGCCGAAATCATCGAGATCGATCTGGCCACCATCAAGGAGCCAATCCTCTGTGCGCCGAACGATCCGGACGATGCCCGTCTGCTGAGCGACGTGGCTGGCGACAAGATCGACGAGGTGTTCATCGGTTCCTGCATGACCAACATCGGTCACTTCCGCGCCGCCGGCAAACTGCTCGAGAAGTATCAGGGCGAGCTGCCGACCCGCATGTGGATCGCACCGCCCACCAAGATGGACAAGGATCAGCTGACTGAAGAGGGCTACTACGGCATTTTTGGTCGCGTCGGTGCCCGCATCGAGATCCCGGGCTGTTCCCTGTGCATGGGCAACCAGGCGCGGGTAGCGGAAGGGGCCTCGGTGGTCTCCACCTCCACCCGTAACTTCCCGAACCGTCTGGGTAAAGGTGCCAACGTCTATCTGGCCTCTGCGGAGCTGGCCGCCGTTGCCGCCATCCTCGGCAAGATCCCGACCGTGGCGGAGTACCTGCAATACGCCAAGGCGCTTGATGCCACTGCGGCAGATACTTACCGCTACCTCAACTTCAACGAGATCGCCTCCTACACCAAGAAGGCCGATGCGGTGATCCTGCAACAAGCCGTTTAACGGAGTTCTTGCGCGATTTGCGCGATAAGAAGCCAATAATGCCGCGTATTTACGCGGCATTATTTATTTGTGTGCTATTCACCGTCTTTTTTGAAGATTGTTTGCACGATCCTTGCTAGAGAGATCCAACCACCTGTTTGGTGGTTCGTTTTATAAACGCTTTGGGTTATGTTGTTCGGTTATGTGCGGTAATGATGAGGCCTCGTTATCGAGGGAAAGTGGATATCTGTTCACTGGGTGCTTGCGTTGGCAGGCCTGACGAATTGCGGCGTGGTTCTTTATGTTTCTGTTCAGGATCGATCTCTCCCGAACCGGGTTACGCTTCGGCGGTGCCTTGCTGGTCTTTACCCTGCCGCTGCTGGTGGGAGCTTGGCTCATCCACAGCAATTATGTGCAGGAGCTGAAAGCGGAATCCAGCGCCTCGGCCCACAAGGCCAGAACCCTGATGGAGTCGATGCTGGATCATGCGGAGCAGGCCAATCGCTCCGTGCTGCCTCTGGTGAATGCTCCCTGTCGCGACAACCTGCTGGTGCTGCGCAAGAAGGTCGCCATCGAGCCCTTCCTGCGTTCGGTCAATCTGGTGCGAAACGGCATCATCAATTGCACCTCGCTGTTTGGTGAGGCCAATGATGCCGATGACGGCTCCATTTACACCGACCGCAAGCTGCTGCTGATGAGTGGCAACCGGGTGCGGCAAAATCACCCGCTGCTGGTGGTGCGCACCGAGCAGGGCAAGGATGCCGCCTTGAGTGCCATCGACAGTACCCAGCTCAGCTTCATGCTCTCCATGAGCGGAAAATCCAGTGCGCTCTATCTTCAGGTGGGATCGGCCTGGCTCAATGAGTCTGGCCGCTATCTGAGCGAGGCGCCCACCCTCCATCGCGGGATCAGCCAGGCCCTCACCTCATCCCATTATCCTTTCACCATCCATGCCGGTTATGCCATGCCGGTCTACTGGAAGTCGCTGTGGGCCGCGCGGCATGTGGCGCTGTCGTGGCTGGCGGTTTCCTCGCTTTTGCTGGCCTGGCTGGTGTGGTGGGTGCTGGGGCGGCCCGGCTCGCCAACAGATGAGTTGCGACGAGCCCTGCGGGCCAGGGAGTTTGTTCCCTATCTGCAGCCGCTGATTGCCAGCCACGACGGCAAGATGATGGGCGCCGAGGTGCTGATGCGCTGGGAGCATGTCAATGAAGGGGTGATCCGGCCCGATCTCTTTATTCCGCAAGCGGAGGAGTCGGGACTGATCGTCCCCATGACCACCCATATCATGAAGCAGGTGGCGACACGGTTGAACCGCTCTCAGGAGCAGTTGCCCGATGGGTTTCATATCAGCTTCAACATCAGCGCCGCCCATTGCCACGATTTTGCCCTGCTGGCCGAGTGTCGCGCCTTCCTCGGTCACTTTGTTCCCGGCAAGGTGGTACTGGTGCTGGAACTGACCGAGCGGGAGCTGCTGATGTCAGATCCCCAGACCCTCTCCCTGTTCCGCCAGCTGGACGAGATGGGGGTCAAACTCGCCATCGACGACTTTGGCACCGGCCACTCCAGCCTGGCTTACCTGCAGCAGTTTCATGTGGATTACCTCAAGATCGACAAATCCTTTATCGCCCGCATCGGTACCGAGTCGCTCTCGGAGCATATCGTGGACAATGTGATCGATCTGGCGACCCGGCTCGGTCTGGCGCTGGTGGCGGAAGGGGTGGAGAGCGAGCGTCAGGCTGACTACCTCAGGGCCAAAGGGGTCGATTATCTGCAGGGGTACCTGTTTGCCCGCCCCATGCCGCTGCGCCAGTTCTGCGAGGAGCTGCTGCCGGAAGAGGCACAGACCCGCCAGCCAGATGCGGTGCGAGGCATCCCGAACGCCACCTGATCTATCGGTGACAGACGGGCGGCCACGCTCCCGTCTGGCAGGGTAGGGAAGTGCTATATCCCTATCCCCCCTCGAGTGCAGGGGCTTGTTTTCCATGCCTTGCGGCTCGCTTTTCGGTAGAATCGGCGCTCATTTTGACGTCAGTAAAAGATGAGGCGCGGTATGACGGTTCAGTTCCAGGCATTTCACAGCATCAAGGCGATCGGTAATCGGGAGGTGCTGTTCAACTGGTCGAGAACCAATCCCCTCGGGGCGCTGGATCAGGTGTGGCGCCCGAAAAGCCGCGACGAGTTGCAAATGCTGCTGCGGGAACATCCCGAGCGCAAGCTGCGCCTTATCGGCTCCGGCCTCTCTTTTGAACCCATCCATAGCGTCTATGCCGAGGGCAGTCAGGCGCTGCTGGTGGACTTGCACCACCTGCGCGGCCAGCTGGCGAAAACGGCCGATACCGTGACCTATCAGGCGGGTACGCCCCTCGATACCGTTTATGCCGAGCTGATCGCCATGGAGCGGATGCTGCCCGCATCCCCGGGCGTTATCGGCATCCAGACCCTGGGCGGCGCCCTCAGCACAGGTACCCACGGTCAGGGGCTGCACCAGTCTGCCCTCTGCGATGCGGTGGAGGCGATGACGGTGATGCTGGCCAATGGCGACATCATCCGGGTGGATCGCACCGACCCGCGCTTCGGGGCCTTCGTGATGGGGATGGGGATGCTCGGCATCCTGCTCGACGTCACCCTGCGCACTGTGCCCAATCGCATTATGCGCTGCACCAAGTTCACCACCGATTACCCCTTCCTCCTGGAGCACAACGAGCGGCTCAACCGCGAGCACGGCTTTGTGAAGAGCTGGTGGTTTGCCTGGACCGGCGAGAGCCACATCTGGCTGGTGGATCCCGCCTCCGATGAGGAGGTTGCCCGCTACCGCGCAGGTGGCAGCGAGCCGCTGCTGCTGGATGGCGATATCGACGCCCGCATGAATGCCACCATTGATGCCACTTTGCAGAAGATGGCGAAAGACACCAAGGATGAGGCGCTGGCGGGGGAGCACTTCGAGACGGTGCGCCGCTTCAAGGATGCCTCCGATCTGGTGGGCAACGTCTACCAAATTCTCTGCAAGGGGATCCCGGCACCTCAGATCAACTGTGAGGTAGCGGTGCCGCTGCATCGCATGAACGAGGCACTGGAGACCCTGCAAGCGTGGCAGCAGGCCAATCCGGGTGTGTTGCACTACCCCTTTATCCTGCGTTGCACCGGTCCTTCCGAGGCCTGGCTCAGTGCCGCCTACGGCCAGCCGGTCTGCTGGATCGGTTTTCTGGTCTATCTGGCGGCGGACGGCACCTTCGTCAACGGCTCCATGGAGCAGATGCGCGAGCTGCAGCAACTGCTGGCGCCCCTTGGCGGCATTCCCCACTTCGGCAAGCATCTGGCGATGGAGCTGTATGACTTCCCGGCCCTGCTGCCGCGCTGGAACGACTTCGTGGCGTTGAAAGCCGAGCTCGACCCCCACGGCCGCTTTGAAAACCGCTGGCTCAGCGACCTGTTTGCCAACCGGTAAGGATCTGACATGACCGATATGCAAGATACCCGTATCCCAGTGACCCTGCTGACCGGCTTTCTCGGCAGCGGCAAGACAACTCTGCTCAACCACTGGGTCAAGCAGCCGGAGCTCGGTGAGTGCGCAGTGCTGATCAACGAGTTCGGCTCGGTGGGGCTGGATCACCATCTGGTGCAACAGGTGGATGAGCAGGTGATGCTGCTCGACTCCGGCTGCATCTGCTGCTCGGTGCAGGGCTCTCTGGTGGAGGCGCTGCAGGGGCTCTTTATGAAGGCCATCCAGCGCAAGATCAAACCGTTCAAGCGGCTGATTATCGAGACCACAGGTCTGGCCGATCCTGCTCCCGTGCTTTTTACCCTGCGCGAAGAGGGCTTTATCGCTCAGCGTTATCGCTTCGATGGCACCGTCACCGTGGTGGATGCCGGTCATATTGAGCAGCAGTTGGCGGCCCAGTATGAGGCGGTGAAACAGGTGGCGCTGGCGGATCTGCTGGTGGTGAGCAAGGGGGATCTGGTGGAGGACGAACAGCTGGCGCGGGTCGAAGCCCAGCTGGCGGCACTCAACCCGGCGGCCCCCATCCAGCAGGTGACCAATGGCGAACTGTCGCCCAAGGTGCTGGAGAAGCTCGGCGCCTACAACGAAGCGGCGGGGCGCGATGTGCGCCAGCTGCTGGCCTGGCTGCGCACCGAATCCCCCAAGCAGGGGCTGGCATCACCGATGCAGCCGAAGATGCAACCGTTCGCTGCCAAGGTGGGCACAGCTGCGCCCACCCACTTCGAGCACGGCAACATCGAGAGTTTCTCCCTGCGTATCGGTGAGCCGCTCAAGCCCTCTCGCCTGCTGGCCGCCATCGATGCGGTGCAGGCCCAATACGGCGATGCCCTGCTGCGCCTCAAGGGGATCTTGCAGCTGGAAGGAGAGAGCCAGCCGGTGGTGATCCACGGCGTCCACGGCCAGCTCTATCCGCTGCAGGCATTGGGTGACTGGCCGGAGGGCAAGGCCCAGTCCCGACTGGTGTTTATCGTGAAAAGTCAGGACAAGGCCGGTATCGAGCAGCTCTTTATGGCGACCCTCAAGGCCCCCGAGCCCACTCTGGAAGAGCGGCTCAAAGCCATGCTGGGTCAGCCCGACAACTGATCTTGCGCGTTGCGGCTCTCCTGCATCGGGTCAGGACGGCGACGGTTGAACAGCACAAACGCCACCGGCACAAAGTAGAACGAGAGCAGGGTCGCCAGCGCTGTGCCACCGGCGATGGCGATGGCAAAGGGTGGCCAGAGGCCGCCGCCCCCCAGCAATAGCGGGATGAAGCCGCCCACCGTGGTGATGGTGGTCGAGACGATGTGGCGGCTGCAACCGGCCACCAGGTCACGGATCTGCGGCAGATTGCCCTGTTGTGCCAGCGGGTCTGCCTTCAGCTCGGCCAGAATGACGATGGCGGCGTTGATGGCCAGCCCCATCAGTCCCAGCAGGGCGATGATCACCGTAAACCCGAAGGGGTACCCCAGTAGCCAGACCCACAGCAGGCCGAGCCCCGCCGACTGGATCGCCACCAAGGTGACGATGCCTGCCAGCCGGAACGAGTTGAAGCTGAGCACCAGCACGGCCACCAGCAGCACGGCGACCAGGCTGACGTGCGCCATCAGATTGCCCACCGATTCATCCCGCTTGGCGGCTTCTCCGCCAAACTCCAGTCGATAGCCCGGCGGCAACGCCAGCGCCTTGGCGGCCAGCCTCTCTTTGACCTGCTCCAGCACGGTTTGCGGCAGTACGCCGACCGCCAGATAGGCCTCCAGCACATTGACCCGCTCACCATCCCGACGGCTGATTTCCCCCCAGCTTGGCTGCAGCTCGGGAGTGGCCAGCGCCCGCAAGGTGAGATTGGCTGCCCCTTGCTGGCCGGTGCCGGTGAGCGACAGCGGCACATTGAGTAGCGCATCCGGATCCTGACGCAAGGGCTCGGCAAGCCGCACCCGAACCGGGATCGACTCGGTGCCTTCCAGCACAGTGCCGCCCAACCTGCCATCCAGTGCGCCCGCCAGCCGGGAGGCAACATCGGTCAGGCTCATGCCTGCCAGTCGGGCGGCCTCCTCATCGACCTGCAACCAGAGTTTGGGGGCCCCTGCCTGCAAGGTGGCGCGGGTCTGCACCACGGCCGGGGTATTGGCGAGCAGACTGCGAAGCTCCTCTCCCAGACGGTGCAGCTGTTCAAGGTCGGGGCCAAACAGCCGCAGCTCGACCGGGGCATTGAAAGGCGGCCCCTGTTCCAGCTTGCGCACCAGGATCTGCGCTTCGGGAAATTTTGCATCGAGCCGCTGTTGTAGTTGTGGAATGAGCCGTTCGGCGGCATCGGCATCCTGCAGGGTGATCATCCCCTGGGCGTAATCGGCCCGCCCCTGTTTTCTGGGCACCAGGTTGTAGTAGAAGCTGGGGGCGTTGTCGCCCACCACCCAGTCCTGACGAACCAGCTCGGGGAGACTGGCCAGCTCGGCAGAGATCCCCAGTGCCAGCTCGCGGGTGCGCGCCAGGCTCGCCTGTGGGGAGAGGCTGGCCTCGATGTGGATCATGTCCCGGTCGGCAGGGGGAAAGAACTGTTCGGTGAGGCGGCCCGCCACCCAAAAACCTAGCAGGGGCAGCAGACTGACCAGCAGCAGGGTTCGCCAGGGGTGAGCCAGCGCCATGGCGATGCTCTGCTGGAAACGGGCGCTCACCCGGGGCAGGCGCAAGCCATCCTGATACCAGCGTCCCCCCTGGTCACTGCCAATCCAGCGAGCTGCAAGGCCAGCCACCAGGGTGTGGGCGATGAGGTAGGATCCCAGCAGTGAACAGATTACCGCCCAGGCGATACCGCCGACAAACTCGCCCGCCGGGCCCGGCATCAGAATGATCGGCATAAAGGCGAGCATGGTGGTGAGGGTGGAGCCCAGCAGTGGCAGCCAGAGGTGGCCGATGGCTTCCAGTGCGGCGGCACTCATGGCCATGCCGTGGCGGCGCTGATACTGCACCCGATCCGCCATGACGATGGCGTTGTCCACCATGATCCCGAGTGCCACCACCAGACCGGTGACCGACATCTGGTGAATGGGCAGATTGATCAGGTTTATGCAGGCGAATGAGAACGCCACGGTAAGCGGCAGCGACAGGGCCACGATAATGGCGGCCTTGACACCCAAGGTCACCAGCAGCACGGCCACTATGATGAGAAAACCCTGCACAATGTTGATAAGCAGGGTGTCGAGCCGCTGATCGGTATAACGCTGCTGATCGAAGCTGGTGACGAGGCCGATATTATCCGGCAAGTCCTGTTGCAGCTGAGTCAGCATGGAGTCGACCCGTGCCGACCAGAGGTCGATGCGGTGATCCTGTGCCATGCGCAGACCGACCACCACGGCCCGCTCACCATTGGCAAAGGCCAGCTGGCTCTCCGGCTGGTGCAGGGTACGCCGTACCTCGGCCAGATCGCCAAGGCGCAGGGTCTGGCCCTGCTCGCCAGTCCGCAGCGGGATCTGGCGGATCCGCTCCAGGGTATCGAGGGCGCCGCGGATCTCCACCTGAAAGCGATTGTGGCTGCCCTGCAACTCCCCGGCGGCCACTTTGGCATCGGCACCACTCAGCGCCTGGGCAAGCTGTTCGCCACTCATGCCGCTGGCACTGAGGGCGAGGGGATCGAACCGTACCTCGATCTCCTCCTGCGGTGCCCCGACCCGCTCGACGTATTCGGTGCCCGGCAGCTGGCGAGCCCGGCGTTCCAGCTCGGCGCTGTAGCGGGCGAGGCGATCCAGCTGCGGCTGGCCCGGCCCGCGCCAGACCATATTGACCAGGCGGGTGAAGGGGTAGCCCTTCTCGTCATCCAGCTTGGGGGCACTGGCGCCGGCTGGCAGTCCGGCGGCCAGATCTGCCAGCCGGTCACGGACTCTGGTCCAGACGGGCTCGACATCGCTGACCTCATCCTTGAGCTCCAGATTGATGATGGAGAGACCGGGGCGAGAGCTCGACTCGATCAGCTTGATCTCGCTCTGGGCCCGCAGCCGGTTCTCGATGGGCTCGCTCACCAGCGCCTCCACCCGCTCGGCACTGGCCCCGGGGAAGTGGGTAACCACGCTGGCAAAACGGCTGGTGAGCTGGGGATCTTCGGTTCTGGGCAGGGTCTGCAATGCCGCAAGGGCGGCCGTCAGCAGCAGCGCGACCGTCAACAGCAGCAGGCGGCCATTCTCGATAAAAGGGCGGATCATGACTGTGGCTCCGGATGCGCCGCCTGATGATCCACGCTGGTGGTCAGGGTGACCTGCTGGCCCGGCACCAGTTTATGCAGGCCATCGGTCACCAGCTGTTCTTGTCCATTCAGGGCACCACTGATCCAGGCCCGCTCGCCATCTTGTTGCAGCAGGGTGACGTCCCGACTGACCACCCGGGGTGGCGTTTCGTCATTGAGCAGATAGAGGGTCCAGCTGCCGCGCAATCCCTGGGTCAGCGCGGTGAGCGGCACTTCGTAGGCGCGGGTAGGCTCGCGGGTCTGATGCAACAGGGTGATCAGTTGCCCCTCTGCCAGTTGTTCGCCGCCCCGGGTCAGCTGGAAGCGGGCGGTGCGGGTGTGGGTCTGCCCGTCCACTTGTACCCCCAGATTAAGCAGGCGCCCCTCCAGTGATTGCTCCCCGCTTTGCAGGGGGTAGTGTTGGCCGACGATCAGGGACTCGGCCTGTTTCACCGGTACGCCGATATCGGCCTCCCACTGACCGCTGCGGGTGAGGGAGAAGAGAGGCTGGCCTGCGGCCACCACAGCCCCCAATGCCTGCTCGCGGCTGACTACGATTCCGTTGAAGGGTGCGCGCAGCTGTGATTTCTCCTGTTTGACCCGGTTGGCTTCGAGGGCGGCGGCCAGCTGGTTGGCGCTTGCCTCCAGCATGCGGACTTTGCCTTGCTGTTCATCCAGCGCCTGTCGGGAGCTGAACTGCTGCTGGCGCAGGGCGGTGAGTCGTTCGAGCGTCTGCCGGGCAAGGGTCAGCTCGGCCTCGTTCTGGGCAGCCCGGGCGGCCAGCTCTTTGGCTTCCACTGCCAGCAGCCGGGTATCCAGTGTGGCGAGCAGTTCGCCAGCCGCGACCGGCTCTCCCCGTCCCTTGTGCAGAGTGGCGATCCGCCCTGCCAGCTCGAAGCCTATCTGGCTGTGCTCGGGGGCGATCACCCTGCCATTGAAGCGGTGCAGCACCGGGTAGTGATCGCTGGCTTGCAGCGGCTGGGCGATCACCCGGGTCAGGGCGGGTGTTTCTTCTGACTCTGTGACCGGGCTGCAGCCACTCAGTAACAGCGCCAGCAGGATTAAGCAAAGTGTCATGACATCATCCTCTGGTTGACATAACATCAAATCACACCGGTGAGTCTAGTTTTTCGAAACTAGACTGTCCAGTTTGATTGTGGAGGAAAAATGAACATTTCACCCCGTAGTCAGCAGAAGCGAGCTGCGATCCTCGATGCTGCCGGGCGGCTCTTCTGTCAGCACGGTCTGCATCTGGTCAGCATGGACATGGTGGCCAGTGAAGCGGGCGTCTCCAAGCAGACGGTCTACAGCCATTTTGCCAACAAGGAGTCGCTGTTTGCCGAAGCGGTGGGCAGCAAGTGCGTCAGCAGCGAGCTGATGCCGGAGGTATTGTTGCGTGGCAACAATGTGCGGGAGAGTCTGATTGCCTTTGGTCGCAGCTTTCGCAAGTTGATCCTGAGCGATGATGCCATCAATATCTTTCGCACCTGCATCAGCAGCAACGATGCCCAGCTGGCCACCCTTTTTTTCGAGGCGGGCCCGCTCTATGTGACCAAGATGCTGTCCAACTGGCTGGAGCAGCAGAAGCAGCAAGGCCTGCTTTGCCATCAAGACAGCGAACAGGCCGCCTTGCAGCTGTTGCTGATGTGGCAGGGCAAGGAGCGCATGCTCCGTGAGCTGGGTCTGCCGTTGACCCAGAGCGCTGCCGAGCAGGATGCCTGGACCCTGAGTTGTGTCGATCTCTTCCTGACCGCCGCCGCTCCCCCGCAAAAATAATGGAGGTGGCAATGAGCCACACAGTGACAGATGCCCAGCGCAAGTGGCTGCCCCTGCTGGCGGCGGTCGGTTTCTTTATGCAGGCGCTGGATGGCACCATTCTCAACACCGCCCTGCCCAGCATGGCCGAGACCTTGGGGGAGAGCCCGCTGCAGATGCAGTCGGTGATCATCGCCTACATGCTGACGGTGGCGCTGCTGATCCCGGCCTCCGGCTGGCTGGCAGACAGGTTCGGTACCCGCCGCATCTATCTGGCCGCCATCTCGCTCTTTACCCTCGGCTCGCTCGCCTGCGCCGCCTCCAATTCGCTCTCCATGCTGGTCGCCGCCCGGGTACTTCAGGGGATTGGCGGTGCGCTGCTGATGCCGGTGGGACGGTTGGCGGTGCTGCGGGTCTATGACAAGCACGAGCTGCTGCGGGTGATGTCGTTTGTCACCATCCCGGGGCTGCTCGGCCCGTTGATGGGGCCGGCGCTCGGTGGCTGGCTGGTGGAAGTGGCGAGCTGGCACTGGGTATTTCTCATCAACCTGCCGGTGGGGCTGCTCGGCTTTATCGCCAGCTGGCACTTTATGCCGGAGCTGCGGCAGCAGACCGCCCGGTTCGACTGGCAGGGCTTTGTGATGTTCAGCGTCGGCATGGTGCTGGTGTCGGTCGGCTTGCAGGGGCTGGGGGAGCACAGCATCTCCACCGGTTGGGCGCTGTTTGCACTGATCTTCGGCTTGGCGGCGATGGCGAGCTACTGGCTCTATGCCGCCAATGCACCGCAGCCGCTCTTTAGTTTGAACCTGTTCAAGACCACCACTTTTGCCATCGGCATCTGGGGCAACCTGTTTGCCCGCCTCGGCAGCGGCGCCATGCCCTTCCTCACCCCGCTGTTTCTGCAGCTGGGGCTGGGTTTCTCGCCAAGCAAGGCGGGGATGACCATGATCCCCACCGTGATTGGCGCCATGCTGACCAAGACGCTGGTGAACAAGCTGATTCCGAAGGTGGGCTATCGCCGCATTCTGATCGGCAACACCCTGCTGCTGGGGGCGATGATCGCCAGCTTCTACTTTATCGACAACCAGCTCCCCTACGGGGTCTTGCTGGGCTGGCTGGCGATCTTCGGCGCCATCAACTCGCTGCAGTTCTCCGCCATGAACACTCTTACGCTGCAAGATCTCAGCCCAACCCTGGCCAGCAGTGGCAACGGTCTGCTCTCGGTGGTGATGCAGCTCTCCATGAGTTTGGGGGTGGCGATTGCCGCCAGCCTGCTCGGGCTCTTCTCGGCGGGCTCCTCAGCGGGCACCTTAGTGGCCGAGGGGCAGTGGCTGGCCGGGTTCCACCTTACCTACCTCTGTGTCGGGTTGCTCTCCATGCTGGCGGCGCTGATCTTCGCCCAGCTGGCGCGCGATGGGGCTACGCCGTCGGGGCGGGCAGATAGCTGACCTCGCAGGGGAGCTGCGCCAGTACCTCGGCCAGATGCTCGGTCGCCAGCAGAAAGGTCTGCTCCGGGTGGCCCGGAGTCCAGGTGAAGGCGGTGTGGTTGAGCAGTTGCGGGTCCACCAGTAGCGGAATATCGGCGCGGGGCAGGAAGGGGCAGACCGCCCCCGGCAGGCAGCCGATCTCCGCCTGCATCTCCTCGGCGGTGCAGATGGAGGGCTTGCCACCGAGCGCGGCCTTGACCGCCTTGTTGTCGAGCCGCCCGTCCCTGTGGGTCAGCAGCAGGGCGAAGCGGCCATCCTTGAACTTGAGAAACAGGGTCTTGCTGAACTCCGCCTGCCAGCCTAGGCGGGCCTTGACCTTTTCATCGGTGGCGTAGTCGAGGATGGGTTCATGCTCATAGCGCTGGTGGGGCAGTTCGGCCAGCAGCTGGCAGTTGAAGTGGTGAATGGTATCGAGTGGCATGGGGTTCTCCTGTAGTGGGCGCTATCCTGCCAGCCTCGCAGGGTCAGGCCCAATGACACTTTCTTATCCGTGATAAGCAACCCTGTCCGTGCAAACAACAAGGGCGCCGTGAGGCGCCCTTGCGGATCAGTGATGTTGCAATTCACACGCTTCCCAGTGAAAGGGAATGGGGCACAGCTGCTGGGAGGCCTTGTCATAGGCTTGCCACAGCTCGCCCATGGTGCGGCCATCGACGGGGTGGCGCAGGGTGGGGGCCAGCTCGGCCAGCGGCCAGAGCACGAAGGCGTTGGTGAGCACTTCACCGCGCGGCAGCGCCAGCGGGGTGTCGCAGACCAGATCGCCATAGAGCAGCAGATCGAGATCCAGGGTGCGCGGGGCGAACTTCTTGGCATCCGGCTCGCGGCCGTGGGCGAACTCCATGGCCCGCAGTCGCTGGCAGACGGTGGTCAGCGGCAGATCGGTTTCGGCAGCCGCCACCAAGTTGTAGAAGGGGCGGCCGTTGAAGCCGACTGCCTCGCTCTCGAATACCCGGGAGACCCGCAGCTCGCCAAATTCGGCGTGCAGGGCATCGAGTCCGGCACGGATATGGCGATCCCGCTCGATGTTGGAGCCGAGGCTGATATAGATGGTGGTCATCAGTTGCTGCTCGCGGCCGGAGTGCGATGGCGCAGGATCTCGACGCCGACCCCGGCGGCATTGGGCACGGCGCCCGGCTTGGTGAGGGTCACCTTGACCCACTGTACCCGCTTGTCGGTCAGAACCAGCATGGCGACCTGCTCGGCCATGGTCTCGACCAGTTCAACCACCTTGCCGCTGACATGCTCGCAAATCTTGTTGGAGAGGTCGGCATAATCCAGTGCCAGATTGATGTCGTCGGTTGCTGCCGCGGGGCGGTTGTCGAACCCCATCTCGAGGTCAAAACGGAGCTTTTGGCGAATGCCCTTCTCCCACTCATATACACCTATGGTGGTCAAAACTTCGAGTCCGCGAATAAACACCTTGTCCATGACTGTACTTCTTCTTTACTCTTGATGGGCTGTGATGACAGCGCAGGGATGCTGGCCGGGCAACAGGCTTGCCGAGGCGCTCTGGGTGGGCATGGGCCCATGCCAGCGTATGTGGCCCGCATCATACCCCATTCATATCGTGGTAAAAACGACCAAGATGACGGCCCTGACGATTTTGATGATTATTCTGGCCTACCTGGGTGGTTCACTATCCAGTGCTGTGCTGGTCTCCCGTTGCACCGGTCTGCCCGACCCGCGGGATCATGGCTCCCACAATCCGGGGGCAACCAATGTGCTGCGCCTCGGTGGCCGGATGGCGGCGCTGGTGGTGCTGCTGCTCGATGTGCTCAAGGGCACTGTGCCCGTCTATCTCGCCTGGTATCTGCAGATCAAACCCGTTTACCTCGGCTTTATCGGGGTCGCCGCCTGCCTCGGCCATATGTACCCCATCTTCTTTCATTTTCGCGGTGGCAAAGGGGTGGCGACGGCGCTGGGCACCATGATGCCCATCGGCTTTACCATGGGGGGCGCCGTGATTGGCACCTGGCTGCTGGTGCTGCTGGTGAGCGGCTACTCCTCGCTGGCCTCCATCATTACCGTGCTGCTGACGCCGCTCTTTACCTACCTGCTCAAACCCGAATATACCCTGCCAGTCTCCCTGCTCTCCTGCCTCATCCTGATCCGCCATCACGAGAATATCTCCCGCCTGCTCAAAGGAGAGGAACCCAGAGTCTGGGGGCGAAAAGGCGCGGCCTGTGCCGAAGAAGTGGCAGAAATGGACGATGTTGCGCAAAAAAGAGACGAACGAGACAAAAAGTGAAATTTCCCGTTGACCATCTGCCTTAAAATCCGTTTAATAGCGCCCACGCCCAGATAGCTCAGTCGGTAGAGCAGGGGATTGAAAATCCCCGTGTCGGCGGTTCGATTCCGTCTCTGGGCACCAATTTTGGTGCCATGAAATAAAAAATTTGTTCATGCACAATGGTTTAAAGTGTGCCGGCTTAGCTCAGTAGGTAGAGCAACTGACTTGTAATCAGTAGGTCACCAGTTCGATTCCGGTAGCCGGCACCATTTGCCCAGATAGCTCAGTCGGTAGAGCAGGGGATTGAAAATCCCCGTGTCGGCGGTTCGATTCCGTCTCTGGGCACCAATTACAATTCCTCCTTAGTTCAGTCGGTAGAACGGCGGACTGTTAATCCGTATGTCACTGGTTCAAGTCCAGTAGGAGGAGCCAATTCAAAAAGCCCTTGTCGCAAGACAAGGGCTTTTTTCTATTTGGCGCAGCCATTTTTTAACCATAAAAACAACCACACACGCACAGATGAACCGCAGGATAGATATGGAAAATCATGTAGTTATAGAGTCAAAGGGGCGACTTGCCGCCATTCGGAACTGGATGGAACCCGTGCTGGTGCTGCTTATTCTCGGCAGCCTGTTCGGTTACCTCGGCAGCCAGATGGGCCTCTCTGCCATGGTCAACACCCTGTTCAATACCGCCCACCAGCTGCTGCTCAATACTGTGCTCTTTATCATGGGGATCACGGTGCTCTCCGGTGCCCTGAGCCAGCTCTTGAGCGAGTTCGGGGTGATCCGCCTGCTGGAGGTGCTGCTGGCCCCCCTGATGAAGCCGGTGTTTCGTCTGCCCGGTCGCACCGCCCTGGCGGCGCTGATGACCTTCTTCTCCGACAACCCGGCGGTGATCAGCCTCGCCAAGGACAGCCGCTTTCGCAAAGGTTTCACCCCCTGGCAGCTGGTGTCGCTCACCAACTTCGGCACCGCCTTTGGCATGGGACTGATCGTGGTGACCTTTATGGCCACCTTGCAGCTGCCGAGCGGTGAATCCACCGCCAGCGCGGCGCTGATTGGGTTGCTGGGGGCTCTGGTGGGCTCGGTGGTCTCTACCCGACTGATGCAACGGATGATCCGCCCCTTGGTGGGGGAAGTGCTGAACGATGACGCTGTATCGTCCGATGGCCGCAAGGTAGGGGTGACCAAAGAGGCGGCTCCCGGCTGGCTGCGGATCCTCAACTCTCTACTCGATGGCGGCAAATCCGGTGTGGAGCTGGGGATGGCGGTGATCCCCGGCGTGCTGATCATCAGTACCTTCGTGATGCTGCTCACCTTCGGACCCGGCGACAAGGGCTATACCGGCGAAGCGTTTCAGGGGGTAGCCCTGCTGCCGGTGCTGGCCGCCAAGGTGAGCTGGCTGTTTGACCTGCTGTTTGGCTTCCAGCAGCCGGAGCTGGTCGCCTTCCCGGCTACCTCCCTCGGTGCTGTCGGCGCCGCTATGTCGCTGGTGCCCCCCTTTATCGCCAAAGGGTGGATTACCGGTAACGAGGTCGCGGTGTTTACCGCCATGGGGATGTGCTGGAGTGGCTTCCTGAGCACCCACACCGCCATGCTGGATGCCCTCGGCTATCGCCACCTCACCTCCCGCGCCATCGTTGCCCACACCATCGGCGGCCTGTGTGCCGGTGTGGCCGCTCACCAGCTCTATCTGCTGCTGGGCTGAGTCGGGTTCAGACACGGATACAAAAAGAGGCTCTTTGGAGCCTCTTTGCGTTTCCCCCTGCCGCGCCCTGCTCACGGGCATACCAATCACCCTTGTGGCGTGATGCCCTGTACCTTCAACCAGAATCGCTCCTGACAGTGGTTGTGAAACAGCTTGCGGGCTGGAGTGATGGGGATGGGACTGGCGATGACCCGATAGCTGATCCAGCACTCGGCACAAAGCTGCTGAGATGGCGCTTCGTCCTGTTCGGTTTGCTGGCGGATGACGACCCCATTGGCAAACCAGCTGGTGGTTATCTGGTGTTGGATCACAGTGCCGCTCTCATCATGCTCGCTATAGTGTTCACTCTCTTGGCGGGTGAGAGTGACGGGGCTCGCTTGTCGATGAATGGCCCTGATATAGCTGATTAGTTGATTCATTGCCGATCTTGCCGTGATGGTTGGCCTGCACTGGATGAGCTGTACAGGATGAAGAGGGTTAGCGTAACGTGCTGCCTTGGTTGCGGCAATCGCCTCGGCTGCGCCGCAAGTAAACTTGAAAAGGGGAGAGCAATGGGGATCCCGCAAAACAAGGCCGAGCTGCTACTCGCGATCGATACCAATTTCAGTAAGTTGTTCAAGGCGTTGCAGGCCGTCCCTGAGAGCCGGGTGCGGGAGCCGACCCTGGCAGGGCACAGCAAGGGAACCACGATGAGCGTTGTCAATCTGCTGGCCTACCTTATCGGCTGGAACGAACTGCTGATCAAGTGGATCGAGCGGGATGCGGCAGGTCTGCCAGTGGATTTTCCCGAAACCGGTTTTAAGTGGAACGAGTTGGGCGGGCTGGCCCAAAAGTTCTATCGGGATTACGAGGGGCTCAGCTATCCGGCGTTGTTACAGCGGTTGGCTGCCGCCAGAGGGCACATCATCGAACTGGTGGAGGCGCGCAGCGACCTGCAGCTGTATGGCTGCCTCTGGTATGAGAAGTGGACGCTCGGGCGGATGATCCAGTTCAATAGTGCATCCCCCTATCTCAACGCCAACGGGCGGCTGCGCAAGTGGCTAAAAGAGTTGGCGATCAGGGTGTGAAAGGAAGAGGTCGCGGCTCGGGTGGGCGGCAAAACGCTTTGCCACCATATTGCCACTACCGCCCGTGGCTGCAGCCACTGGCCGCCTGACACCCCTTTGCGCTCGGCTATCTCCTGGTGCTGCTTGAACAAATAGATCAGCCATTCAAGGGATTAGCCGGTGCGGTACGTTTTATCGCCGTGCTGGCCCCGCTTATGCACATCTCTTGGCAACACCATTCAGGGTCGTTGTCGCGGAGAGATATCATGATCAGCAACCTGCTCCCCCTTGCCTCTATCGCCCTCAAGCTGGGCAGTCAGCTGCTCGGCAGCAGTGCCAAACCTGAGCCTGTGCAGCAAACAGTGCAGGAAGAGCACCTAGCCCCGACCGTCCAGAGCCTGTTCCAGCGGCTCGGCATCAAGGAGGCCAATAGCGAGCAAAATCGCGCTGCCATCAACCACTTTATGGGTGAGCTGATGCAGACTCTGGGGCAGGAGAATGGTGGTCAATCCCTCCCAGCTGCCATCGACAGCGCCCGCAACCAGCTGGCGAGCGGCACCCAGAGCACCCGCCTCGACGCGCTGCAAAGCGAGCTCGATACCCTCAAGGATTCCCTCGGTGCCAGCAATCTCAACCTCGACCAGCTGCTCGGTGCCTTTAAACAGACCCTGCCTAATGGCAAGGGGGAAGGGGTTGGCAAACTGCTCAATGCTAGCGCCTGAACCGCGGTGAGCAATAAAAAACGGCAACCTGAGGTTGCCGTTTTGCTTTCTAGTTCGAATGACAAGCAGGTTGGTTTAACCCGTCCGTTTTGCCAGCCAGGTTTCGGCTGCGGTCAGGGCTGCCTCAACCTGCTCGCGGGCGACGCCGCCTTTGGCGACC
This sequence comes from Aeromonas sp. R4-1, assembly GCF_040908325.1. Lineage (NCBI taxonomy): Bacteria > Pseudomonadati > Pseudomonadota > Gammaproteobacteria > Aeromonadales > Aeromonadaceae > Aeromonas > Aeromonas sp. R4-1. The sequence goes on along the minus strand of NZ_JBFODM010000060.1, from coordinate 43,258 downwards.
CGTTTAGCGAGGGTCGCTTCCAGTTCCAGATTGGGGTAGACGTCGAACTCGATTACCGGGCTGAAGCGCTGGAACTCGCCGATGGAGAGCTCTTCCAGCGGTTTGCCCACGCTGATGGCGAAGACCACGGTTTCGCCGACGATATGGTGCGCTTCACGGAATGGAATCCCCTTGGCAACCAGATAGTCCGCCAGCTCGGTAGCGTTGGCGTAGCCGCCTTGCGCCGCCGCCATGGTGCGCTCGCCATTCACTTTCAGATCGATCAGCACCAGCGCCGCCATATCGAGGCAGTCGTGCCAGGTGTCGAGGGCATCGAACAGCCCCTCCTTGTCTTCCTGCATGTCCTTGTTGTAAGCCAGCGGCAGCGCCTTGAGGCTCATCAGCATGCCCATCTGGGCGCCGACCACCCGGCCGGTCTTGCCACGGATCAGCTCCAGCGCATCCGGGTTCTTCTTCTGCGGCATTAGTGACGATCCGGAGGTCACCGCGTCAGAGAGCTCGACAAAGCCCGCCTCGCCGGTGTTGTAGAAGATAAGGTCTTCGGCAAAGCGCGACAGGTGGGTCATGGAGAGGGACGCCACGTGCATCAGCTCCACCACGTGATCCCGATCCGAGACCGAATCCAGACTGTTGCGGGTGGCACCGGCAAAGCCCATGTCGAGCGCCAAGGCTTCGCGGTCGATGGCGTAGGCAGTGCCCGCCAGCGCGCCGCAGCCGAGTGGGCTGGTATCGAGGCGCTTGAGGGCATCCTGCAGCCGGGAGTAGTCCCGCTCCAGCATCTCCACATAGGCCAGCGCCCAGTGAGCGAAGGTGACCGGTTGGGCGCGCTGCAGGTGGGTGTAACCGGGCAGCACCGCGGCCTGATTGGCACGGGCGGAGGCGACCAGTCCCTGCTGCAGGGCGGTGATGGAGCCGAGCAGCAGCTCACCCTGCGCCTTGCACCAGAGTTTCAGGTCGGTGGCGACCTGATCGTTGCGCGAGCGGCCGGTGTGCAGTTTCTTGCCGAGATCGCCGACGGCGGCAATCAGTTGGCTCTCGACCCAGGAGTGGATATCTTCGGCGTCCGAACTCAGGATCTGCTGCGGATCCTGCTGCACCGAGGCGAGCAGCACCTCCATCGCCTGCTGCAGCTTGCCCTGCTCATCGGCGGTCAAGACTCCCACTTTTACCAGCGCTTTGGCCCAAGCCATGGAGCCTTGAATATCCTGCTCCGCCAGTCGGTAATCGAACCGCAGCGAATCGTTGAACTGCTTGAACCGGCTATCGGCTCCCTGACTGAAGCGTCCACCCCAAAGTGCCATACTGCTCTCCTTGAATGCGTTGTCGGCGGCGCCCTGGCCACCGAGCTTGAAATCGTGCCCTGTTTTTCTGCGAGCCTGTTATCTCACAGAAGCGGCCGGTGCGCTGCCGCTCTTGTCACACCTGCCGATGGTGGCTCAGGGGCCATGCCCTCGGCCTATAGAAGAGGGGGCCATGCCCCCTCAACGGAATCAACGGGTTATCGCGCTTGCTTAGCCGTGGGTATGGTCGCCACCGATTGCCTGATGCTGCTCCTTCATGGCGCGGATCCGGCTGGCCAGGGTGTAGAGACGGATAAAGCCTTCGGCATGGCTCTGGTCATACACTTCATCGGCGCCGAAGGTGGCGAAGTCTTCGGAGTAGAGGCTGTTCGGCGACTTCTTCTGCACCGCGGTGACCTGCCCCTTGTACATCTTCAGCACCACTTCACCATCGAGATCTTCGGCGATGGCGTTGGCAGAGGCGAGGATCGCCTTGCACAGCGGGGTGAACCAGCGACCGTCATAGACCAGATGGGAGAACTCGGCACCCAGCTTCTCCCGCCAGGCGCGGGTCGGGCGATCCAGTACCAGCTCTTCCACGGCGCGCAGCGCGGCGACCATCACGGTACCGCCCGGGGTCTCGTAGCAGCCGCGGGACTTCATGCCCACCATCCGGTTTTCGGTGATGTCGATGCGGCCTACGCCGTGCTTGCCGGCACGCTCGTTCAGGGTCATCAGGATCTGGTGCGGGCTGAGCGGCTGATCGTCAACGGCCACCACTTCACCCTGCGCCACGGTCAGCTTGACGTACTCCGGCTGATCCGGTGCCTGTTCGGCCGGTACGGTCCACTGCCAGACCGCTTCGGACGGCTCGTTCCAGGTGCTCTCCAGCTCGCCACCTTCGGTGGAGATGTGCCAGGCGTTGGCGTCGCGGCTGTAGATCTTCTTCAGGGTCGCCTTGCAGGGGATGTTGCGGGTCTCCAGATAGGAGAGCAGATCTTCCCGGGAGCGCATGTCCCAGATCCGCCACGGGGCGATGACTTTCAGCTGGGGCGCCAGCGCGGCAACCGCACCTTCGAAACGCACCTGATCGTTACCCTTGCCGGTGCAACCGTGGGAGATGGCATCGGCCCCTTCCGCCAGCGCGGCCTCGACCATCGCCTTGGCGATCACCGGACGGGCCATGGAGGTGCCCAGCAGATAGGTGCCTTCATAGACGGCGCCGGTCTTCAGGGTCGGGTAGACGTACTCTTTGACGAACTCTTCGCGCAGATCCTTGATGATGCACTTGGTGGCGCCGGAGGCGATCGCCTTCTGTTCGATTCCATCCAGATCGTCGCGCTCCTGACCGACGTCGGCCACGAAGGCGATGATTTCGGCGTCATAGTGCTCTTTCAGCCAGGGAATGATGGCCGAGGTATCCAGTCCACCCGAGTAAGCCAGTACGATCTTGTTGATTCCGCTCATTTTACTTCTCTCCATGATGATTCAATAAAGGTGTCGTGATTCAGGTTGAGTACCGCGTTACTTGCCGCCGAGAAGGGTCAGCAACACGGCGTTCTGGATATGCATCCGGTTTTCGGCCTCGTCCATGATGAGGGAGGCGGAACCATCCATCACCTGCGAGGTGATCTCCAGCTCCCGATGAGCCGGCTGGCAATGCAGCACGTGCTGGATGCCGGTGCGGTCGAGCAGGGCCTGATTGATCTGGTAAGGCATAAAGAGGTCTTTGACCTGCTCCATCGGGGTGTTGTCACCCATGGAGACCCAGGTGTCGGTGTAGGCCACATCGAACCCTTCGATATCCGCCACGTCATCGCTGATGTGGATGCTCGCTCCCGACTTGGCCGCCAATGCCTGCGCCTGCAGGAAGATCTGGGTATCCGGGCCGTGGCCTTTCGGGCAGATCAGGGTGACGTCGGTGCCCAGGGTCGCCCCCAGCAGCAGCAGAGAGTGGCTGACGTTGTTGCCATCACCGAGGTAGGCAAGCTTCACCTTCGACAGATCGTCGTAGTGCTCGGCAATGGTCATAAAGTCGGCCAGCCCCTGACAGGGGTGGTAGAGGTTGCACAGGCTGTTCACTACCGGCACTGTGCCGTGCTCCGCCAGCTCGACCAGGGTCTGGTGATCAAACACCCGGGCGACGATGGCATCACACCAGCGCGACAGGTTGGCGGCGAAATCCTTCACCGACTCCCGCTTGCCCAGCGCGCCGTTCTGCTGATCCAGATAGACGCTGTGGCCGCCCAGTTTGGCGATGCCGATGTCGAAGGTGACCCGGGTGCGCAGGGAGGGCTTCTCGAACAGGGTGACCACGCTCTTGCCCGCCAGCGCCTGGCTGTACTTCTTCGGGTCGGCCTTCACTGCCTTGCCCAGCGCAATCAGCGCTTCAATCTGGGCTTTGTTCAGATCACTGTCTTTCAGAAGATGTTGCATCGGATATTCCTTGTTCCGGTGAGGATTAGAGGGCTACCTGATTGCCATCGGCAATCTTGACCAGAGTGCCGACCGCGCCGCCCGCCAGCAGCTTGAGCAGCTGCTCCGGGTAGCGCCAACTGGCGACACAGACCGGCTTGCCGAGGGTCTCGGCGGCGTGCAGGGCTGCTTCTACCTTGACCGCCATGCCGTCCGTGATCACCCCTTTCTCCATCAAATCCAGCGCGGTCAGCTTGTCGAGCTGGGGCACCAGCTTGCCCTTGCCATCGAGGATGCCGCTCACGTCGGAGAGCATGACCAGATCGGCGCCGAGGGCCTCGGCAATGGCGGTGGCGGCCTGATCCGCGTTGACGTTCATCAGCTGCCCGTCGGCAGTGATGCCGATGGAGCTCACCACCGGCAGGAAGCCCTGACCGAGGATGCCTGCTACCAGCGCCGGGTTGCCCGGCTTGCACTCGCCGACCGCGCCGAGATCCGGGTCGAGCTGGGTCACCTGACAGAGGCCGCCATCTGCCAGACAGAGCCCCACCGCCGGAATGCCGGTGGCGATCGCCTTGGCCATCATCTGCTTGTTGGCAGTGCCCGCCAGCGCCCCGGCAATAAAGGGGATCTGCTCGAACGGGGTCACCCGCAAGCCGTTCTTCTTGGTGGAGGTGAGACCCAGCCCCTTGAGCAGGTCATCCACCAGACAGCCACCACCGTGTACCAGCACCAGCGGACGGTGCTGATCGTCGAGAAAGGTTTTGAGGGTGGCGAACAGGGCGGTCAGCGCCTCGTCGTTCTCGATAAGGGCGCCGCCCAGCTTGATTACCAACGTCTGTTTGTCCATGTTCGAAATCCTTCCTAAGTCCTTAAATCAGGCCGGTGGCCGGTTCAAAACCAAATTTGATATTTATGCACTGCATGGCTTGCGAGGCGGCGCCCTTGAGCAGGTTGTCGATGGCCGAGACCACCACCAGCATGTTGCCCTGCTGTTGCCAGGCAATGTCGCAGTAAGGGGTGCCCGCGACACCGCGGATGGAGGGCATCTGGCCGGTGAGGCGCACCAGCGGCTTGCCTTCGTAAGCCTTGAGGAAGGCCTGATCCACCTGGGTGGGGGTGACGCCGTCCGCCAGCTGCACATAGATGGTGGCCAGAATGCCGCGCACATAGTTGCCAAGGTGGGGCTGGAACAGCACCTCCTTGCCGAGGTGGTGGCTGATTTCCGGCTGGTGTCTGTGATTGAAGGTGCCGTAGGGATTGAGGCTCACTTCGCAGAAGCTGGTGTTGATGGCTGCCTTGCGCCCGGCGCCGGAAACCCCGGAGACGGCGTTGATGATCGGCTGCCACCCCTTGGCAATCAGGCCATCCTGCTGCAGCGGCTTGAGGGCGCACAGCGATGCGGTCGGGTAGCAACCCGGCACCGCAATCAGCTGGGCGGTGGCGATGGCATCAGCGTTCCACTCCGCCAGGCCATAGACGGCCTGATCCAGCCACTGTTCGCTCTGGTGGGTGAAGCCGTAGAAGCTGTCGTAGAAGCCCTGATCCTTGACCCGGAAAGCGCCGGAGAGATCGAACACCGGCAGCCCCTTGGCGAGAAACTTGGGTGCGAGCTCGGCGCTCACTTCGTGGGCGGTGGCCAGCAGCACCAGATCGGCCTGGGTCAGGATCCGGGTCATGCCGTCGTCGTCCAGCGGCAGCAGCGGCTGATCGAGGGCACCGACCCACTGGGGATGCAGGGAAGAGAAGCGCTTGTGGGCATCCTGACTGCCGGCGGAGACATAGAGGCCGAACAGCTTGAGTTGTGGGTGGTTCTGTACCAGTGCGGCCAGTTCGGCTCCCGCGTAGCCACTAGCACCGACGATAACGGTGTTAAGCATGTTGAATATTCCAAGTCAGAGTTCGAGATTCACAGCATGACGCTGCAGTGCACAAGGGTGTTCGATCGCCCCTTTGCACAAGTGCGGAGGGGCAATTCAGGCGGGTGTGTGTCGTCGGTTATAGATCAGGTGACAGAACATTAACTTTCCCTTACAACTAGAAGCCTTTGTTGATGAGCCAGATATTCAGGTAAAATTACAGAATATTCATGCACTCACTTTGCATTTGTATTTTCTAACAGAAACATTCCGGGGACGCAAGGAGGAGCTGATGGCCAATCTGGATTTTTTTTCACTTTATAAGAATATTATTGCGATTCCATCTATCAGCAGCACGGATCCCAAGTGGGATCAGAGCAATGAGGCGGTGATCCGGCTGCTGGCCGACTGGTTCGGCCAGCTCGGTTTTCAGTGCGAGGTAACGGCGCTCCCCGATCTGCCGGGCAAGTTCAATCTGGTGGCGACGATTGGTCAGGGGGAGGGCGGTCTGCTGCTGGCGGGTCATACCGATACGGTGCCGTTCGATGAGGGGGGCTGGAGCAAGAATCCCTTCAAGGTGACCGAAGAGGGCAACCGCCTCTATGGCCTCGGCACCATCGATATGAAGGGCTTCTTCGCCTTTATCGTCGAGGCGCTCAAAGAGATTGACCTCACCAAGCTCAACAAGCCGCTGCGTATTCTCGCTACCGCCGATGAAGAGACCACCATGGCGGGGGCCCGCGCCATCGCCGCGGCGGCCGAGCTGAAACCCGACTACGCCGTGATTGGCGAGCCGACCGGACTGGTGCCGGTGGTGGCCCACAAGGGACATATGTCGGAGGCGATCCGCATTACCGGCAAGAGCGGTCACAGCTCGGATCCCGCCAACGGCGTCAACGCCATGGAGATCATGCACAAGGCGATGGGGCAGGTGCTGCGCTTGCAGCAGGATCTGAAAGATCGCTACGCCGACCACCGCTTTGCCGTGCCGCAGCCGACCCTGAACCTCGGTTACATTCAGGGGGGCGACAGCCCGAACCGCATCTGCGGCTGCTGCGAGCTGCATATCGACCTGCGACCTACCCCGCAGGTGGGGCCGGATGAGCTGATGGGGATGCTGAAAGAGGCGCTGTCGCCCATCGAGATCCACCAGCCGGGCTGCCTGCATCTGCAACATCTGCATGAACCCATTCCCGCCTACGCCTGCGCCGACGACTCTCTGCTGGTGCGAGAAGCTGAGAAGGCGAGCGGTCGCGCCGCCGAGTCGGTCAATTACTGCACCGAGGCGCCGTTTATCCAGCAGCTTGGCTGCGAGACCATAGTGATGGGCCCCGGCCATATCACCCAAGCGCACCAGCCGGATGAGTATCTCGACCTCTCCTTCGTCAAGCCGACCACCTCGGTGTTGCAGCACCTGATCAGACGTTTTTGCCTGTAGCGGCGGCGGTGAAAGGGGCGTAAAAACTGTAAGTAAGTTACATAACAAGCCGGTTGTGGAGTGGTGAGGGAAATACATGTTCTGAATCGGCCTGTTATTTGACCTTGCGCAGACAATCTGGGTAGATTGTCACCCTAAGATGACGGAGCATATGTTGTAATCGCACAACAATAAGTGAGGTCGTCTAGCACCCCGGATGGGTGTCAGGCACCAACAAGATAAGGATGTGGAATGAACGAAAAGTACGCCGCACTACGCGCCAACGTAGGTATGCTGGGTCAGCTGCTGGGTAAATCCATCAAGGATCATCAGGGTCAGGCCTTTCTCGACAAGATCGAAACCATTCGCCAATTGGCCAAGTCCTCCCGCAAGGGTAATGAATCAGACCGGGAACGTCTGCTCGATACCCTGCGAACCCTGAGCGATGATGAACTGCTGCCGGTGGCCCGCGCCTTCAGCCAGTTCCTCAATCTGGCCAACGTGGCGGAACAGTTCCACACCATCTCCCGTCGCTGTGAAGAGCAGGTCTGCACCCCGGATCCGCTGGAGCAGATGTTCGACAAACTGAAAGCGTCCAACCTGTCGCAAGAGGCCATCATTCAGGCCGTGCGCGAGCTGGATATCGATCTGGTGCTGACCGCTCACCCCACCGAGGTGACCCGCCGTACCCTGATCCACAAGCACGTACAGCTCAACGACTGCCTCGAGGCGCTGGAGCTCTCCGACCTGCTGCCCCGCGAGCGGGACAAGATCCTCAACCGCATCGAACAGCTCATCAATCAGGCGTGGCACACCAACGAGATCCGCGAACAGCGCCCGACACCGGTCGACGAGGCCAAGTGGGGCTTCGCTGTGGTGGAGAACAGCCTGTGGCCAGCCATTCCCGAATTCATGCGCAATCTGGACGAGCGTCTGCAACACCATCTTGGTGTGCGGCTGCCGCTGGATGCCGCGCCGGTCAAGTTCACCTCCTGGATGGGCGGTGACCGCGATGGCAACCCCTTCGTCACCGCCAAGGTGACTGCCGAAGTGCTAGAGCTGGGCCGCTGGATGGCGGTGAGCCTGTTCTACAAAGACATCAAGGAGCTTACCTCCGAGCTCTCCATGTCCGACTGTACCGACGCCGTGCGCGCTCGCGTTGGCGATCACCCCGAGCCCTACCGTGCGCTGGTGCGCGAGCTGCGTGAAGCGCTGCGCGAAACCAAGGAGCACCTCACCGCCAAGGTGCAGGGCCAGGCGAGCGAGAGTCAGGATCTGGTCAAGACCACCGCCCAGCTGCGCGAGCCGCTGGAGCTCTGCTACCACTCATTGCACGCCTGCGGCATGGGCAACATCGCCGATGGCATGCTGCTGGATGTGCTGCGCAAGGTCGCCTGTTTCGGCATCCATCTGGTCAAGCTGGATATCCGTCAGGATGGCGAGCGTCACGGGCTGGTCTTCTCCGAGCTGACCCGCTATCTGGGTCTGGGTGACTACGCCGAGTGGAGCGAAGATGACAAACAGGCCTTCCTGCTCAACGAACTGAACTCCCGTCGCCCGCTCATTCCCCACGACTGGGAACCGAGCGCCGAGGTGCGCGAGACGCTGGATACCTGTCAGGTCATCGCCGAGCACGACCCCGATGCGTTCGGCATCTACATCATCTCCATGGCCGGTGCGCCGTCCGATGTGCTGTCGGTGCAACTGCTGCTCAAAGAGGCTGGCTGCAAGTTCCGCATGCCGGTCGCCCCGCTGTTTGAAACCCAGGATGACCTGATGGCAGGCACCGCCGTGATGGAGCGTCTACTCTCGGTGGACTGGTATCGCGGCTACATTCAGGGCCGTCAGTACGTGATGATCGGTTACTCCGACTCTGCCAAGGATGCGGGCATGATGGCCGCAGGCTGGGCCCAGTACGCCGCCATGGAATCCCTGGTGGGTCTGGCCGAAGCCAACAATATTCGCCTCACCCTGTTCCATGGCCGTGGCGGTACCGTCGGTCGTGGCGGTGCGCCTGCCCATCAGGCGATCCTCTCCCAGCCGCCGGGATCCCTGCGCGGCGGTCTGCGTACCACCGAACAGGGGGAGATGATCCGCTTCAAGTTCGGTCTGCCGAAAGTGGCGATCAAGAGTCTGGAGCTCTACACCAGCGCCGTGCTGGAAGGGAACCTGCTGCCACCGCCCAAGCCGAAAGAGTGCTGGCGCGAGGTGATGGAACAGCTGGCCGCCGACTCCTGCGATCACTACCGCAGTATCGTGCGCGGTCATCCAGACTTCGTCCCTTACTTCCGTGCCGCCACCCCGGAGATGGAGCTCGGCAAGCTGCCGCTCGGCTCCCGTCCCTCCAAACGCAAGCCCAACGGCGGCGTCGAGAGCCTGCGCGCCATTCCGTGGATCTTCGCCTGGACCCAGAACCGCCTGATGCTGCCGGCCTGGCTCGGTGCCCACAAGGCGCTGCAACAGGCCATCGACGGCGGCAAGCTGGCCGTGCTGGAAGAGATGAGCGCCCAGTGGCCCTTCTTCCGCACTCGTCTTGAGATGCTGGAGATGGTGTTCCTCAAAGCGGACGTCTGGCTCGCCGAGTACTACGACACCCGTCTGGTGCCGCAGGAGCTGTGGGGCCTTGGCAAACAGCTGCGTCAGGAGCTCGCCGAGTCCATCGAGGTGGTGCTGAAACTGAGCCCGCGCGGGGATCTGCTGGAGGATCAGCCTTGGATCAAGGAGTCCATCAAGCTGCGCAACCCCTACACAGACCCGCTCAACGTGCTGCAGGCCGAGCTGCTCAACCGTTCCCGCAACCACCCGGAGACCCTGCACCCCGAGCTGGACAAAGCGCTGATGGTCACCATCGCCGGTATTGCCGCAGGGATGCGTAATACGGGTTGATAGCCAGTCCAAGCCAGCAGGCTTCAGCGATATCCATCAAGCCAAAGGGCGCCGACAAGGCGCCCTTTGTTGTTTCTACGATCTCGCTTGGTTTACAGGTTGTCTCTATGGGGTTGCCGCTTCCAGCGCGGCTATCTCGCCGCCGCTTATAAGCGGCAGGTTGCGGCTGATCTGCTCCACCGGCCAGTCCCACCAGGCGATGGCGTTGAGACGGGCGATGGTGTCGTCGTCGAAGCGGTAGCGGATCACTTTCGCCGGATTGCCGCCGACCAAGGCGTAGGCGGGCACATCGCCGGTGACCACGGAGCGGGCGGCGATAATGGCACCGTTGCCGACTTTTACTCCCGGCATGATCAGGGCGTCATAGCCAATCCAGACATCGTTGCCGATCACGGTATCCCCCTTGTAGGGGAGGCTGCCCGGGGCGGGTGCGGCATGCTCCCAGCCGTTGCCGAAGATAAAGAAGGGGTAGGTGGAGAAGCCGGAGGTCTGGTGGTTGGCGCCATTCATGATGAATTTCACCCCGCGGGCGATGGCGCAGAACTTGCCGATGATGAGCTTGTCGCCGATGAAGGGGAAGTGGTAGAGAACGTTGCGCTCGAAGCCCGCCGAATCCTCCGGGTCGTCGTAATAGGTGTAGTCGCCCACCTCGATATTGGGCCCCTTGATGGTGTTCTTGATAAAGCACACCTGGGGAAAGCCGTTCATGGGGTGGGGATTGGCGGGATCGGGTCCGTGCATCTGGTCTCCTTGGATGGGCCGGGCTAGAGCGCCGGGAAGTAGCAGGCGCTCATGTCGATGGGGTGATCGGGGCTGCCGGGCAGATAGAACTGCCAGCCCGCATCGGAGAAAGCGCGCAGTTCGGTTTCGACAAACTTGATGGCGAGGCTCAGGGCCTGCAGGCTGTCGATGCCGTAGATGAAGGTCTTTTCGCTCAGCCCCGCCAGCTTCACCTTGCAGCGCCAGTCACCGCTGGCGGACTTGGGATCCGGCTCGGGGGCCTTGATGACGATCTTGAGGGTGAGCTGTTCCCCTTCGGTGCTGATGGCGTCGAAGCGGGCGGTAACGATAGCGTTTTTCATCTGGCGATTCCTTTTCCGTGGTACAGCCCCTGCGGTTGCGGGTGGCTGGCGTTCCTGATGGCTGATGAGGTGAAAACTGGACTCAGGACGGCCAGCGTAAATGAACTTGTGAGTTGAAACAATGGGATATGCGTGACCGGGTGAGGGGGCTTTCGCCGCCGTGAGCGAGCGCAGTGGCGGGAGTAGCAACGCGCAGGCCACAGGTGGTGGCCGAGAGGCTGGCAGGCTGCTAGATGTAAAGGATTGTTGGCTGTGGCCGCAGATTTTTCTGCGCTGACGATGAGGGCGAGTGAGTCCTCTTGAGGCAGAATATCTCCCCCCTGTTTGACGCTGAAGTACAGGAGTCTCCGTGGCGCTTTCGGTAACCCAGCTTTATGAAGTGATGGCCCAGCTGCCAGATCCCGTCTTTATCCTCAGTGAAGATGGCTATTACGTGGAATATATCGGCGGCATGGAGCAGCAATCCTATCACGATGGCAATCCGCTGGCGGGCAAGCAGCTGGCCGATGTGCTGCCACCCGAGATGGCCATGTGGGTCAAGGCGCAGGTAGCCGAGTCGCTGGCGAGCGGTCAGGTGCGGGTGGTGGAGTATGAGCTCTCCGCAGCCGAGGTGGGGGGGATCAATGCCGCCGCCGGGCCGCAAGGGATACAGCGTTTTGAGGGCAAGATTGCGCCGCTGCCCTCCCTCTATGACGGCAAGCGGGCGGTGGCCTGGGTGACCCGCAATATCACCCGCCAGTACGAGTTGCAGCAGCGACTGCTGCGCCAGAGTGAAACCGACCAGCTGACCGGCCTCTACAACCGCCGTTTCTTCTTCGAGCACTGCCAGCCGTTGCGGGCAGGGGAAGCCCCCTGTGGTCTTATCATGCTCGACATCGATCACTTCAAGCAGCTCAACGATCGTTACGGCCACCAGCAGGGAGATCGGGCCTTGCAGCGCTTCAGTAGTTGTATCGATGCCCTGTTGCGGGCGGACGACCTCTTTGTACGCAGCGGTGGCGAGGAGTTTCTGATCCTGCTGCCGCGGATCGATGAAGCCGGTTTGCTGCAGATGGCGGAGCAGATCCGTGCCGCCGTCGAAGCGTTGCCTGCCGATCCGGTCGCCATCACGGTCAGTCTGGGTACAACCCTGGTGCAGCCGGAGGAGGAGATCAATCAGGCGCTGGCTCGGGCCGACGAGTGGCTCTATCGGGCCAAGCGGGCAGGCCGCAACCGGGTGGCGCACTGCCCGGCAGGTTGAAAGTGCCGCTCCGGTCGCTGTGGGAAATAGCCTGCGCTTTTACCCTGAATAAATTGGCTGACATCACTGTCAATTAGTAGAAAAGTTGGCCGTATTATTTAACTCATATTCCACAGCTTAAGGTGTTAATATTATCGGCCTGATCGCTGGTCTTATTTGTGTTGTTGGGCAACAGCATGAGGTTTTATCGGTATGTTATCAAACAGGCGTGAATCGGGTTTTGGGTGACGAATGTGATACATCCTGTTGTCTTTTGAAACATTCCGATTCAAACAGTCATGAATTATTAACCTTGACCCGGATAGCGATTTCAACGATGGTAGCGTGGCCGCTCCGTTTCTCTCCGGTGGCCCTGTTGGCCGCTGGCGGCGTTGTTTTTTCATGTGCAGGGCGATATGCAACGACATATCTCCAGCCTGTTATTCGGGCTAATAAAAATAATGATGACAGATTAATAAGGTATATATTGCAATGAGTGTTTCTATTGCTGAAAAGAGTAACCCTGTTTCAAAATTTAAATGGGAGAAAAGCGATTCGGTATGGACCATGGGCCTATATGCCACTGCTGTCGGTGCCGGTACGTTATTTCTCCCTATTACTGTTGGCAGTAATTCTCCGGTTATTTTGCTATTTATTTTATTGCTGGCTTTTCCGCTCTCTTATTATTCCCACCGGGCATTGAGCCGCTTTGTGCTCTCCAGTTCCCATCGGGAAGGGGATATCACCCATGTGGTGGAGGAGCACTTCGGTGCCAAGGCGGGCAAGCTGCTGATGCTGATCTATCTGATGGCCTTCTACCCCATCATTCTGGTCTACAGCATCTCCATCACCAACGCGATCCAGAGCTTCGCTGTTCACCAGCTGGGGGATGCCGAGCTGCCGCGCGGCTTGCTGGTGCTGGGGGTGATGCTGGGCCTGCATCTGGTGCTGCTGGCCGGCAAACAGATCGTAGTGTCGGCCATCAGCGTGCTGGCGCTACCGATGGTCGCCTTTCTGATTGGCCTCTCCATCTATCTGCTGCCCCAGTGGAGCCTCTCCTACTTCAGCGAGAGTCAGGCGGTGGACTGGCGTGATCCGGCGTTCTGGAAATCCCTCTGGCTGATCGTGCCGGTGATGGTGTTTTCGTTCAGCCATGCGCCTATCATCTCCTCCTTCAGTGCGGCGCAGAAGAAGCGTTGCCAAGAGAGTGCCGACCTGCGTGCCAAGCGGATCATCAAGTGCAGCAGCCTGCTGATTTGCGGCAGCGTGCTCTTCTTCGTGGTGAGCTGCGTGATGAGCCTGAGTCAGGCCGAGATGGCGCAGGCGCGCATCGACAATATCTCGGTGCTGTCGGCGCTGGCGAACAAGTTCTCCAATCCGCTGATCGCCTATGTGGGGCCGCTTATCGCCATTCTGGCCATGTCCAAATCCTTCCTCGGCACCTCCATGGGGGTGAGCGAGGGGACGGTGAGCATGGTGAGCGGCGCCTGTCAGGGGCTGGGTCTTTCCCTGCGTGAAACGACTATCGCGCGGGTCTCGTCGGTGATCCTGTTCGTGGTGACCGGGGTGATTACCTACCTCAATCCGAACGTGCTGGAGATCATCGAGAAGGTGAGCGGGCCGCTCATCGCGGTGATCCTGTTCCTGCTGCCGGCCTGTTCCATCTATCGTCTGCCCGCCCTCAAGCGTTATCGCGGGCCGAGTACCCTTTTTGTGTTGGTGATGGGGCTGCTTGCCATCTCGGCCCTTATCTACGATCTGCTTTGACCGGGCGGTATCCCACAAATCAAAAAGGGCGACCATCTGGTCGCCCTTTTTCTGTGCATCGGGGTTAGCCGAGTAGGCCGCTGGCGCTCTGGCCCGCCATCAGCAAGCCGATGGCCAGCACGCTGAACCAGACCAGGGTTGCGCTTACCAGCAGATAGCCGCTGGCGACGAACAGACCGTCCCGCTGCAACATGCCGGTGGCCAGCAGCAGGATGGCCCAGGCAGGCATGGCGTTGGTAAACGGGATGGCGCCCAAGGGCAGCATCAGCAGCAGGGCGGCCAGCATGATCAGCAGGCCGTTGCAGCGGTTGACCGTGTTGCTGCCGGTCAGCACCAGCAGGCGCGGGCGGATAACGCGATCGACCCGGGCCAGCAGATCCGCCCCCTTGTGCAGGGTCGGCTTGAGCTGGTCGGCGGCGAAGCGGCGCTCCATCAGCATGGCGGGTAGCCAGGGCACCCGGTTGAGGGTGATGCCTATACCGATAAAAAGGATCAGCAGGCCAAACGGGGTGCTGACACCGGGGATGGAGACCGGCAACAGAAAGGAGACGGTGAGCAGCACGCAAAACAGCAGCATGCCCTGTTCGCCCACCAGCTCCAGCATCTGGCGCAGGCTGATGTGGCTTTCGTCGATGGCGTGCGCGGTGGCCCGCAGGGTATCCGCGAGGGTGGTTTGGGGGTCGTGAAGTTGCGCGGCAACCATTCCCTGATGTCCTTCTGAGTGGTGATGACAGGTCCCTATGACCCGCTTTGGCGCCAGCATACGTGGCAGAGGTTAACCGCCGATGAATGGTGGCGGGGGGGGCATAGCGGCGCCAGTGGGGCGGCTCGGCAGAGGTTCCGGTGAGAGGGAAATCCCGCGATGAAAGTGATCCGGTACAGCCGCCATTTAGGATGGGCCTAGGACGCCTCTGGTATGCTTTCTGCACAATCACACAGGGAGCAGGGGATGATGATGAAGAGAGCCGGGATAGTGATGATGGGATTGTTGCTGCCACTGGGGCAGGCCTGGAGTAGCGAGGCCGCGACCACATCCGGTTGGCAGGTGACGCCATTTTTCGGTTACAGCTCAGCCATCGACTTCGAGAAGAGTGACGATGTGGTGCAGCCGGTGCCGCTTTCTGCATCGTTTGATTCACTGCAGGGACAGGGCTCCGGCAGCTGGGGCCTCTTTATCAGCAAGGAGGTGGATGATCCCGGCATGATCGAGCTGCTCTACAGCCATCAGTCCACCACCCTCTCTCCCGACCAGCCGGATCGCCTGACGGTGGATACTTTGCACTTTGCCGGTGCGCTGACCCTCTTTGACAACCTGATGGCGCCCTAAATCGGCGCCGGGATCGGGGTGACCCGCTTTGCCGCCTACGACAGCGAGGTGACCCCTTCCATGTCGCTGGCGCTTGGGGTGCAACCGCGCCTCGCCGAGCATCTGGCGCTGCGGGCCGAGGTGCGCGGTTATGGCTCGCTGGTCAACGACAACAACCAGTTTCTCTGCAACCCGGAGCAGTGCGTGTTCAAGGTGCGCGGGGAGCTGGTAACCCAGTGGCAGGCCAATATCGGTCTTACCTTCCGCTTTTAAGCGAGGGGATTTTCCCCATGAAACAGGGGCCATTGGGCCCCTGTTTCAGCAGCAATGTTTCGCCGTGATCGGCAATCAACCTGCAGATCTTCATACCTCCTTGTTAGTCGGCGTTGCCCATACCGCGCAGTTTCTGCCCGCCTCCTTGGCGCCATAAAGCGCCTGATCCACCCGTTTGAATAGCGAGACTGCCGGCTCCTTGGGCTCGCGGATCCCCACTCCCAGGCTGACCGTCATGGTATGGGCCGGGTCGGGTGCTATGGTGCGGGTCGCAGTGAGCAGGGTGTTGGCCAGTTGCTGTAGCTCGGCTTCGTGGGCGACGGGCAGCAGCAGGGCAAACTCTTTACCCCCGACACGGGCCGCCAGCGCACCGGGCGGGCAGTGCTGTTGCAACAGCTCGCCAAACTGCTGCAACACCCGATCCCCGATATCGTGACCGTAGTTGTCATTGATCCGCTTGAAGTGATCCAGATCCAGCAGGATGAGGGCGTGGCAAATCCCCTGTTCCAGAAACAGCTGCTGATGAAAGTAGCGCCGGTTTGGCAGCCGGGTCAGATCGTCGAACAGCGCCTGTTGTCTGAGCTGGGTATTGATGTGGAAGAGGTGGTGCATGGTGCTCAGGATGCCGATGCTGCTGAGCAGGATGCCGCTGGAGCGCAGCAAATCCTCGGCATAGATGGCGAGCCAGAGTGGCTGCGCCACCAGCTCATCCATGATGTCGGCGGTGGCCCCCATGATCCACAACATCAGACCGCAGGAGAGCATGCGGTAGGTGTGGGTGGGCAGGTGGGCGCACTGCACCACCCAGAACAGGAACAGCATGGTGAGCCAGTTGATCACCTCGAAGCCAAAGCTGACGGCGTAAAAGCGCTCGTAAGGGAAGTGGGGCAGCAGCAACAGATGAAGGGCCATGATGGCCAGCATCACTATCCCCAGCAGCGCGATGTGGGCGCGATGCTCCCGGTCGAGATGACGGTAGTGGGAGAGGCTGATGTCGAGACGATCGAACTGCATGGTGTTCCTCGGATTGGGCCTGCCATCAGGTTGCAAACAAGAGGCTGCGTAATGGCATGCCGTGGTCGGATAACAGGAAACGGCTGGTCTGTCAGTGTAAACGAGCGTGCCCGCAGCGCGCGATATCGATGACGTCAGCTTGTGGGCTGGCTCAGGGTTTGCGCACTTCTGGTGCGTGAAGTATCGCCTGCCCTGTGACAGGGCGACCCTGGGCAGGTTAGCGCAGCTCATGCGCCAAATTGGTGCGTTGATGATGTGTGATCTTTCTAATGCAATGATTTAAAAGGATTTAAATTTATGGCCCGCTTTATGCTTTTTAGATGTCAGACGGTCTCTTGCGGTCATCGACGGCAGATGCAGTGATGAGGAAGTGGCAAGAGGCATCCCCGTGCCGGGCACGGGTGTGATTCTGGCGGGTTGCAGCAACACCTTGCGGTTCGCCACAGATTCAATCAGGGAAACGGAGCCGGTCTTGTACCGGTACGACAGGGAAGGAGAGTGCTCTATGGTCAAAAAATGGATGATGGCGGGTCTGACGATGTTGCCTGCCTTGCTGGTTACCCCAAGTTGGGCCGAAGAGGTCGCTCAGGTACAGGCGGCGGTGGCGCCGGTTGCCGCCATGACAATCAACAAGGGTGACAACACCTGGATGCTGCTCTCGGCGGCGCTGGTGATCCTGATGTCGATCCCCGGTCTGGCCCTCTTCTACGGTGGTCTGGTGCGGGCCAAAAACATGCTGAGTGTGCTGATGCAGGTCTTTACCCTGTTCTGCCTTATCTGCGTGCTCTGGGTGATCTACGGCTATTCGCTGGCCTTTACCGAGGGGGGAAATTTCTACGGCTCCTTCAGCAAGGTGCTGCTCAAGGGTGTGACCCCTGACTCCATCGCCGCCACCTTCAGCAAGGGTGTCGGGATCAGCGAGCTGATCTATGTGGTGTTCCAGGGGGCCTTTGCCGCCATCACCTGCGGCCTTATCGTGGGGGCGTTTGCCGAGCGCATCAAGTTCGCTGCCGTGCTGCTCTTCTCGGTGATCTGGTTCACCTTCGCCTACATCCCGCTGGCTCATATGGTGTGGTACTGGGCGGGTCCGGATGCCTATACCAGCGCCGAGGCTGCGGCCACAGCGACCGCCACTGCGGGTTATCTGTTCCAGCATGGTGCGCTGGATTTTGCAGGCGGCACAGTGGTGCACATCAACGCCGCCGTGGCGGGTTTGGTGGGTGCCTATCTGGTGGGCAAGCGTCTGGGCTACGGTCGTGATCCTATGACCCCCCACAGCCTGACCATGACCATGATCGGCGCCTCCCTGCTCTGGTTCGGCTGGTTCGGTTTCAACGCGGGCTCCGCGCTGGAAGCCAACGGTATCGCCGCTCTCGCCTTTATCAACACCTGGGTGGCGCCGGCTGCAGCAGCTCTCTCATGGACCTTGGCCGAGTGGGTGATGAAAGGGCGTCCCTCCCTGCTGGGTGCAGCCTCTGGTGCGGTGTCCGGTCTGGTGGTGATCACCCCGGCAGCCGGTTTCGTCGGAGTTGGCGGTGGTCTGGTGATGGGCCTTATCAGTGGCGTGGCGGGTCTGTGGGGTGTCCACGGTCTCAAGCGCCTGCTGGGGGCCGATGACAGTCTGGACGTGTTTGGCGTACACGGGGTGTGCGGTATTCTCGGCGCCCTGCTGACCGGCGTTTTTGCCAGCCCGGATCTGGGCGGTACCGGGGTGTGGGACTATGTCACCAATCAGGTTGCCGAGGGCTACTCCATCCTGACTCAGGTGAAGATCCAGGCTGTCGGGGTCGGTGTCACTCTGCTCTGGTCCGGTGCCGTGGCGGCGATTGCCTTCAAGGCGGTCGACATGCTGGTGGGTCTGCGGGTGAATGGCGATGCCGAGCGGGAAGGGCTGGATGTCACCTCCCACGGCGAGAAGGCTTACAGCATGTAATCCCGAATGCCAGACAACAAAAAACCGCCGGAACCGGCGGTTTTTTTATGACTCTAAAGCTGCAAAGCCTGAGTTCACACGCTTAATTCACGACGGCCACGTTGATGCTGCCATTGCCCTGGGTCATGCGTACACGGGCGCCCGGGGTGAAGGTGGGGCTGGCTTTCTGCACGACCACGATGGCTTCGCCGTTCTCTTTCTTGATCTCCAGCTCGACACCGTCGACCTGATTCATCTTGTTGCCGATGGCGTTGCCTGCCGCTGCACCGGCGATGGCGCCGCCTGCGGCTGCGATGTCGCGTCCGGTGCCGCCACCGACTGTGCTGCCCAGCAGGCCACCGACCACGGCGCCGCCAATGGTGCCAATCAGGGAGTTCTCATCGGCCTGGATCTTCACCGGGCGGGTGGAGATGATGGTGCCGTAGCTGACGGTCTGCACCTGTTTGGCGCGGTCCTTGGTGTAAACATCGCCAGAGTAAACGTCACTGTTGGCGCATCCGGTGATGGTGGTCGCTGCCAGCAGGGCAATAAGGGTCATACGCTTCAACATGGTGGGCCTCCTGGGCTGCACGTAATTTGAACAATCCGGTTGATGAGTGAACTTTACTCCAACCCCGTCACACATGAAATCGGCAAAATGTAACCAATTATGCGTTCTGTAACCGGTTTTGTCCTTGAATCGCAGCTGTACCGGAGAGGGTTTTAACCAGCAGCAAACGGTCTTCTCCGGGGCCGAAATAGTCGGCTATTTCCGCCTGCAATGTGTAACCGAGCCGGTAGTAGAGGCGCTGGGCCGGATTGGCCGGATCGACCGTGAGCCGCAGTTCGCTGATCTGCAGCGCCTGCTGGTTGGCCTCCATCTGGCGCATCATTCGCTCGGCCAGACCAAAACCGCGAGCCTCGGGCAGCACCGCCAGCGAGAGTACCCAGCCTTGCGACCGCTCCTGACCGAATCCCCCCAGCACATAACCCACCAGCTGCCCCTCGTATTCGGCCACCAGCAACAACTCGGGCCACAAATCCATCGCCTGACGGAAGAAGAAGGCGGGATAGACATCTTCGCCAAACACCTTGGCATCGATCTGCCAGATGGCGTGCATGTCATTGTGGGTAGCGGCGCGTAGCAGGGGCGGGTTGTGGTGCATCAGGACTCCATTGGCAGCAAACGGATCGGCAACGCCGCTGACCTTGGGGTCAACGGCAGAAAAGGAGTCATAGGGTAGTGGTCATCCCCTGCCGGATGCAAGGGATTGGCGGTTATGGCGGCAGGGGGCGGCTCTGGGGCAGTTTGGGAGCTTTGCGCAAGCCGTCGAGCAGATGGCGGAGGGTGAGCCAGGGGTGGCGCAGCAACATGCGCGGGCCGCTCCACTTCATCACCTGCTGGATCTGTTTGCGCATCGCCGGTGCGTAGCAGTGGATATTGCAGTTGGCACAGGTGGGTTTGTGGCCGTGGCCATAACGGCAGCGACGTAGGCGCTGATGGGCGAAATCCCGCAACTGGCGACAGTGGCGGCAATGGGGATCCTGATGATGGTGCTGGCAGTAGAGGCGGATCATGGCGCTGACCGTCTGCTGCTCGCGCATGAGTCTGGGATGGTCACTCGCCTTTTTGCTGGCTGCGGCGTGTGAGCCCCGGGCTGGGCTGGCATGATGACTTTTCATGGCCGCCATTCTCCTGACCTGCTCGCTTGGGGTGTTGATACAGGTCAAAAGGGGGGATAAAAAACAGGGCCCGCAGGCCCTGTGTCATCAGATGAGGCTGGTTGCCTGCTCCAGCCAGGCGAGATCCTCGCCCTCGAGCAGCGGGCTCAGGCGGCGGAACACCTCGACATGGTATTCGTTGATCCAGCGGAATTCGGCCGGGCTCAGCAGGCTGCGGTCGATCAGGCGGGTATCGAACGGCACGTAGGTCAGGCGCTCGAAGCCCAGCATCGGCAGCTCGCCAACCTGTTCCAGCTCGGTCACGACTACCAGGTTTTCGCAACGGATGCCAAAGCCATCTTCACGGTAGTAGCCCGGCTCGTTGGAGAGCACCATGCCCGGTTGCAGGGCAACCATGCTCCCTTTCGGCGCGATGCGCTGGGGCCCTTCGTGGACGCTCAGGAAGTGGCCGACGCCGTGGCCGGTGCCGTGGTCGTAGTTGTAACCGGCTTGCCACAGCGGCATGCGGGCCAGCACGTCGAGTTGGATACCGGCGGTGCCACGGGGGAAGCGGGCCTGATCCAGCGCGATATGGCCCTGCAGTACCCGGGTAAACATCGCTTTCTGCTCGTCGCTCACCTCACCCACCTTGATGGTGCGGGTGATGTCGGTGGTGCCATCCATATACTGGGCGCCGGAGTCCAGCAGATAGAGGCTGTCCTGACCGAACGCACGGGGGGTGCCATTGGTGTGGTGGTAGTGGCACATGGCGGCGTTGGGGCCGAGCGCGGAGATGGTATCGAAGCTCGGCTCGACGTAGTGCTCCTGCTCGCGGCGGAACGCTTCCACCTGATCGGCCAGAGTGCCTTCATCCACCCCCTCGAACTCGCCGGAGGCGACCAGCCGATCCAGCCAGGCGAGGAAGCGGGTCATGGCCACACCATCGCGCAGATGAGCGGCACGCATGCCGGTCAGTTCGATTTCGTTCTTGCATGCTTTCGGCAGCATGGTGGGGTCTTGCCCTGCCACCAGAATGGCGCCCGCCTCTTCCATGACGAGCTGGGTCCAGGCGTTGGCGCTGTCCGGATCGGCCAGCACCTTCTGCTGATCTTCACCGATGCGCTGCAACACGTCGCCCAGCTTGTCGATGGGGTAGACGGAGACGTCCTGCCCCACGTGCTGGGTGAAGGCGAAGCAGTCAATTTTGTCGGTATCGACGAAGAAATCCATGCTGGTGTTGGCGTAGAGCACGGCAAAGCCCAGTACCACCGGCAGCCGGTCGATGTCGCGGCCACGCAGGTTGAGCAGCCAGTTGATGGGCTCGGCCTGGGTCAGCAGCACGGCATCCAGCCCGCGCTTGCGCAGGTCGGCTGCCAGCTGTTCACGTTTGGACTGGCTGGACTGGCCCGCCAACTCCTCGCTGTAGAGGATGACCGGGCTCTTGGTCGGCTCCGGGCGATCGCTCCAGTTCAGGTCGATGGGGTTCTGCTCGACGCGGATCAGCTCGATACCGCGGTCGGCCAGCACGGCCTTGGCATTCTTGTACCAGGTCAGGCTGTGCAGGCGGGCATCGAAGCCGACCCGGGAGCCTGACGGCAGTTGCTCGGCCAGCCATTGCACATGGGGATTTTCAATGAGGTGGAGGAATTCGAACAGTTCGGCGGGAGTTTGCATCCGCGCCTGTACCGTATAGCGACCATCGACAAAGAGGGCTGCCCGCTGGGCCATGATGATGGCGACGCCGGCAGAGCCGTTGAAACCGGTGATCCAGTCAAGCCGCTCGGCATAGGCGGGGATGTACTCGCCGAGGTGCTCATCATCGTGGGGGACGATAAAGGCGTCCAACTCCTGCATGGCCAGCTCGGCCCTGACTTGGGCGACGCGGGTTTCAATTATCTCGAAATTATTCATGTCGTTAGTGCCAGATGGTTGCTATATGAGTGTTCAGTTTTTATGGCCGCTGGCCAGGATCCGCTTGATCGACTGACCTGCTGCTTCGATATGCTGCCTGAGCAGCACCACCGCCTCGTGCTTGCGCCGGGCGCGGCACAGTTCCAGCAATTGGGCGTGTTCACGCTCCGCCTTGTCCACCCCGTCGCTGGCAAAGAGCAGCTCGAAGCGGACATAGCGGTCACAGCTCAGATTGATCTGGGCGATCAGTTCAAGTGCCTGGGGGCGACCGGCTGCCTGATAGAGGGTGGCGTGAAAGCTGTGGTTCAACTCGGCCCAATGTTCGATCTGGGTGCCTGACTCCAGGGCGTGATCAAACTGGGCGAGGATCGCCTCCGCTTGCGCGAAGGTGGCTTCCGTCATCTTGTCGACGGCGTGAAACAGGGTATCGGCTTCCAGCAGCGCTCGCAAATAAAAGAGCTCTTCAATGGCCGAGGCGTCCAGCATGGTGACCACGGCTCCGCGATGGGCTTCGAACTTCACCAGCCCCTGCGCTTCCAGCTGCATCAGGGCTTCGCGCACCGGGATGCGGCTCACGGCCAGCTCTTTGGCTATGGCATCCTGACGCAAGGGGGCGCCAGCGGGGAACTCCCCACGGAGGATCCGGCCACGGAGGTTTTCCATCACCATCTGGGTTCGGGTCTTGTAGGGTGGGGTCATGGTCGGGTCACGATTGGGCGTTACAGAATTGTATATTGTATAAAGTTTGGCTGAATCTAACCTGTCACAACAGGCAAAGGCAAGGTTTTGGCCCTTTTAACGGGGGCGATTGCAGCGTTCGGGGCTCCACAAAAACAAAAATGCCGGTCAGCGTGGCTGACCGGCATGATGTCACTGATACGAAGCGAGCCTGTTACAGCTGCGGGCCTGCCGCAACCAGACGTTTGCCTTCGTCGTTATCGGTGAAGCGCTCGAAGTTCTTGATGAAGCGCCCTGCCAGATCGACGGCCTTGGCATCCCACTCGGCCTTGTCGGCGTAAGTGTCGCGCGGGTCGAGGATCGCCGGGTTCACATCGTGCAGCGCGGTCGGGATCTCCAGATTGAAGATCGGCAGCACCTTGGTCTCGGCCTTCTCGATGGAGCCATCCAGGATGGCGTCGATGATGGCGCGGGTATCCTTGATGGAGATGCGCTTGCCGGTGCCGTTCCAGCCGGTGTTGACCAGATAGGCCTCTGCACCTGCCGCTTCCATCCGTTTCACCAGCTCCTGACCGTACTTGGTCGGGTGCAGGGAGAGGAAGGCTGCGCCGAAGCAGGAGGAGAAGGTCGGAGTCGGCTCTGTGATGCCGCGCTCGGTACCGGCCAGTTTGGCGGTGAAGCCAGAGAGGAAGTGGTACTTGGTCTGCTCCTTGGTCAGTTTGGAGACCGGAGGCAGCACGCCGAAGGCGTCGGCAGTCAGGAAGATCACCTTGGTGGCGTGACCTGCCTTGGAGACCGGCTTGACGATGTTGTCGATGTGATAGATGGGGTAGGAGACGCGGGTGTTCTCGGTCTTGGAGCCATCATCGAAGTCGATGGTGCCATCGGCAGCAACGGTCACGTTCTCCAGCAGCGCATCGCGACGGATGGCGTGGTAGATGTCCGGCTCCGCCTCTTCGGAGAGCTTGATGGTCTTGGCGTAGCAGCCCCCTTCGAAGTTGAACACGCCGTGGTCATCCCAGCCGTGCTCGTCATCGCCGATCAGCTGACGCTTGGGATCGGTGGAGAGGGTGGTCTTGCCGGTGCCGGAGAGGCCGAAGAAGATGGCCACGTCGCCGTCCTGACCCACGTTGGCGGAGCAGTGCATGGAGGCAATGCCGCGCAGGGGCAGGAAGTAGTTCATCATGGAGAACATGCCCTTCTTCATCTCGCCACCGTACCAGGTGCCACCGATGAGCTGCATCTTCTCGGTCATGTTGAAGGCAACGAAGTTCTCGGAGTTGAGACCCTGCTCTTTCCAGTTCGGGTTGGTGCACTTGGCACCGTTCATCACCACGAAGTCAGGCTTGAAGGTTTTCAGCTCTTCATCGCTCGGGCGGATGAACATGTTTTTCACGAAGTGTGCCTGCCAGGCCACCTCGGTGATGATGCGCACGGCCAGGCGGGTATCCGGGTTGGCACCGCAGAAGCCATCGACCACAAACAGGCGCTTGCCGGAGAGCTGTTTGGTGACCAGCCCTTTCAGATGTGACCACACTTCGGGGGTAATGGCTTTGTTATCGTTTTTACCCTGGTCAGACCACCATACAGTATCCTGGGTAGTGGCATCTTTGACGATATATTTATCTTTCGGGGAGCGACCGGTGAAGATACCGGTGTTTACGTTGACGGCGCCCAGCTCGGTCACCACACCGCACTCGAACCCTTCCAGGTCAGGGCGTGTCTCTTCCGCGAAAAGCTGCTCGTAAGAGGGGTTGCGAACGATTTCTTGGCTGTTTTTGATGCCGTACTGGTCCAGTCCTAATTGTTGGGCCAGGGTGGGTTCTGCCACGATTGTCATTGTATTCTCCTGGGTTCAGAGGTTGGTAGGGTTCTATCTGACGGTCATCCTATCACTTAGGTGGTAGAGTTTAGCGATCGCCATCAAACTTTATAAAATAGGGTATTTTTTTGTTATTAAAGTTAAAGGCGGGTTTTGCCCGCCTTCAATTAGTGTAACTGGTTTGCATCATTGCCGGGAGCCCTGCTGAACAGGGTTTCGACATCGATCCCATTAAATTGGTACTGGGCGCCGCAATAATCACAGTGCATGTCGATCTTGCCGAGCTCCTGCACCATCTCCATCACCTCTTCCTTTTCTATCTGCAACAGGGCCCCTTCGCAGCGCTCGCGGGAGCAGGTGCAGCGGAACTCGACCGCCTGCGGATCGAACACCCGCACCTTGTCCTGATGGTAGAGACGGTAGAGGATCTCTTCTGCCTGCAGGCCGAACAGCTCTTCATCCTTGATGGTGCTGGTGAGCTGGGTCAGGTGATCGAAATCGTTGCTGTGATCCTCGCTCTGGGCGGGCAGCTCCTGCAGCATGATGCCGGCAGCACGCGGCGCACCTTCGTGGTAGCCGGTGCGGATCCACAGCTTGGTGGCCAGCTGTTCGGAGCGGGCGAAGTAGTGCTCCAGGCAGCCCGCCAGAGTATCGGCGTCCAGCGCTATGATGCCCTGATAGCGCTCGCCCTGCTCCGGGGTGATGGTGATGATCAGTTGGCCATTGCCAATCAGGCTCTGCAGCTTGCCATCGTTCGGCAGCTCCCCTTCATAGCGGGCCACGCCGCGCAGCTGCTGGTTGTTGTCACCGTTGATCACGGCCAGACGCACCGGGCCATCGCCCTGCAGCTGTACGGTAATGGAGCCTTCAAACTTGAGGGTGGCGGTCAGCAGGCTGGTGGCGACCAGCAGCTCGCCCAGCAGTTTTTGCACCTGCACCGGGTAGTTCTGGGCTTCCACTACGTGGCGGTAGGTGTGATCCAGCTGGACCAGCTCGCCACGCACTTCGTACTCTTCAAACAGATAGCGATACAGCAGATCTTGGTTGCTCATCATGTATTCCTGGCTTTTCGGTGAGGTAAATCGGGCGGGCTGGGGTTGAGGCCAGCCCGGTATCAAATCGGGGTCGGTCAGTACTGTTTGACCTTGAGCAACTGGCGTCGCTCCTGCTTGTCGGGGCGGCGCTCGGGGCTGGGGGCAAACTGGCTGTTGAAGCGGCGCGCCTCGCTGTTCTCGGCCCGTTTTTTCAGGCTCTCGGCGGTCTCTTCATAGAGCTGCTGGGCCAGCGGAGCCGATTTGCGCTGCTCGCTCAAGGCCAGCACCCGCACTTCGCGTTCGTCCTGCCCCTGCCAGAAGCGGATCAATGCACCCACTTCGACCTGCTTGCCCGGTTTGCTGCGCTGACCATTGTAGTGCACCTTGCCCCCGTCGATCTGATCCCGCGCCACGGAGCGGGTCTTGTAGAAACGGGCTGCCCACAACCACTTGTCGAGACGAACCTCGAGGGCACTTTCTGCATGATTGGGCATGAACAGGCTCCATAACGGGGAAAAGAGGTGGTCGATTATACCAGAGCACGGGCTCGGGATAGAAACCGGGCCACCGCCGCGCGGGGCGCAAACCATGTCAAGGTGATGCAACATATGGGCAGTTTGCTGATTCACAAGGGAAAGCCGCTGCTTTATCGGGTATTCATGGGGGCTGGGAGGGGCCTTCATACCGCGCATATAACACTGCCGCCCCGGTTGGGGGCGGCAGTGTTCACATCCATCAACCATGTCAGAGTCAGAAGTGATCGTGCTGATCCGGCTTCTTCTGGTCGTGGGGGCCTTCGCTGTGGGCGATGGCGGTGCGGATCAGATCAACCCCGGCGCGGATAATCAGCACCCCCATGTTGACCAGCTTGACGCAGACCCACATGAAGGTGATGAGCAGGATCAACTTGAGCACGGTCTGGAAGGCTTCCAGGAAGTTCTGCTCCAGCTGGGCGGTCAGGCCGTTGGCACTGGTCATCAGCCAGGTGTAGACCTCGCGCACGAACGGGATGCGGCTTGGCATCTCCAGTACGTCCAGTGCGGCAGGGAGCGCCTGGAAGATGACGATGCTGCCGAACAGGATCAAAATGACACCGATGGCGATGCCGAGGAAAAAGCCGAACTGTCTCATGGAGGGCTCCAGCGTTTGCTGCATGAAATTGAAGATAGCCGCCAATAGTAGGGAGTGCCCTGCTTCATCGCAATCTTCCGTGCACCGCCTGCGCGGCGCGAACGGCGGCGATCCCGCCGCTACCGTTGCCCAACTATCTGATTTCTGGGAGGCTTGTCGCCATTGTGCATAGGGAAAGCAAATTGATGTCGAGAACCCTCTTTTTACTGTTGCTGGCACTGTTTACCGCTCTGCCAGCCCTGAGCGCCGAACCGGCGGCACCGACGGCAGCAGCCTGCGCCATCCGCCATCAGGATCAACTGCTGCTGGTGCAGGATCGCATCTCCTCCCGCTACAGCCTGAGCGGTGGCTATATCGATGGCGGCGAGAGCCCGCAGCAGGCGGCGCTGCGCGAACTCTATGAAGAGACCGGCTTGCGGGGGGAGGTGGTGCAGGAGCTGGGTCGCTGGCAGCGGGCGCTTATCTTCGCTTGTCGCACGCTGGAGCCTATCGTCGCCCAGCAAGATTCCGATTTTGTCTCGCTGCTGAAGGCCCCCAATCTGGGCGGGGAGATCCTCAATGCCCGTTTGATCGCGGTGAACAAGCTGCCCCGCGAGCAGCGCCGTTTCCCGGATCAGCTCGACTGGCTGCAATCCCGACTGGATAAGGTGCCCGAGAGCGAGGTGCTCTGGCAGGCCGATTTTGTGGCGCAGGGCAATGCGCTGCATCAGGTCGAGATCCCGCTGATGTTGCGGCTGCAACAGTGGCTGGGGCCCGATGTCTGGTGGCTGTCGGTCAGCAATCTGTTTGGTTCAGGCGGCTTTCAGCTTGCCCTGATACCTTTGCTGCTCCCGCTGCTGGGATGGCCGCGGCTGCGCCAGTTGCTGTTCGCCATGCTCTGGCTCGGCTTGCTGGTGCAGGCAAGCAAGGAGAGGATCGGCTGGCCGCGACCCTTCCATCTGCAACCGCTGCTGGCAACCCAGAGCGCGCAAGGCTTTGGCATGCCGAGCGGCCATACCGCTTCGGCCCTGCTGTTCTGGGGGGCGCTGCTTGGCTGGTTCTGGCCTGCCCGGCGCGGGCTGGCCTATTCGCTGGCCTTGCTGCTGGCGCTGACCACAGGTCTGGCGAGGGTCTGGCTCGGGGTGCACTTTATCTCCGACGTGGCGGCGGGGCTGCTGATTGGCGCCTTGCTGCTGGCGGTTCGCCCCTACTGGCGGCTGGATCAGCGTTCATCCGTGTGGGGCTTGCTGATCGCTGCAGCACTGGTTTGCGCGGGCCTGACCCAGTCGGCCCATCTGGCCGGGATCGGGCTGGCGGCCTTCGGGCTCTGGGTTGGCGGTTTGCTTACCCTGACCCGCGGCGGTTATCCCCCCATTGTGACCGGCGCGGTCACGCTGGCGGGGGGCGCGGTGATCGGGGCGGGACTCTGGGCGCTACCGCTGCTGACCAGCAGTTCGCTGGCCATATTGCTTGGTCAGTTTGTGCTCTTTTTCGGGCTGGGGCTCTGGTTGAGCGCTGGCCTCTGGTGGATACTCTCTTTCTTGAAATGCGACACACGACCCAAGGGCAACGGCTCTGACAAGGGAACTCTATGAATGTGAAAAAAGTGGATTTGGCCAAGATAACCCTGGGGGTGCTGTTTCTCAGCATCCTGATTATCTCCTGTTTCTTGGTGTTGCAGCCCTTCCTGCCTGCGCTGGTGTGGGCCACTATGATCACCATCGCCACCTGGCCGCTGATGCTGATGGTGCAGCGCCTGTTGTGGGGCAAGCGCACCCTGGCGGCCCTCTTTATGACGCTGGTGCTGCTGTTGATGTTTGTCATCCCGCTCTTTATGACGCTGGCCAATGTGGCGGAGAAGGCGCCCATGCTGATCGAGCTGGGTACCCATATCAGCCAGTCACCGCCGCCCGAGCTGCTCTGGCTGCAACAGATCCCGCTGGTAGGCAGCAAGCTCTATGACTTCTGGCAGCAAATTCTGGCGAGCGGTGGTCAGGTGCTGTTTGCCAAACTGGCTCCCTATTTCGGCCAGACCGCCCGCTGGCTCGCCGCTCAGGCGGGCAATCTGGGGCTGCTGTTCGTTCACTTCCTGCTGACTGTCGGTATCTGCGGCCTGCTCTACCACTCCGGTGAAGTGGTGGCGACCGGTATTCGCCGTTTTGCCCACCGTCTGGCAGGGCAACGGGGCGACAACGCCACAGTGCTGGCCTCTCAGGCGATCCGTGCCGTGGCCATGGGCGTGGTGGTGACCGCGCTGGTGCAATCTACCGTGGCGGGGCTGGGTCTGCTGATTGCCGGCATTCCCTACACCATGGTGCTGGTGGTGGTGATGTTCCTGCTGATCGTCGCCCAGATCGGCCCCTTCCCGGTGCTGCTGGCCTGTATCGGCTACCTCTACTGGAGCGGTGACACCACCTGGGGTACTTTCCTGCTGGTGTGGTCACTGATTGCGGGCACCATGGACAACTTCCTGCGCCCCTTCCTGATCAAGCGGGGCGCCGACTTGCCGCTCATCCTCATTCTGGTGGGGGTAATCGGTGGCTTGCTGACCATGGGGATCATCGGTCTCTTTATCGGCCCCGTGGTGCTAGCGGTGGGCTACACCCTGCTGGATGCCTGGATCAAGGAAGATGACCAACCGGCGACTGCTGCGGTGGAACCGCCCAAGGCCCAATAACGATTCAGTAAAAAGACGATTCGGTAACAAGACGATTCAGCCATCCATCGCTGATACAAAGAGCCGCCCACCGGGCGGCTCTTTGGTTTTTGACGAACGAGATTTATGGCGATTCACTTCCACCACAGATCACATAAATAGACAGGCTCGCTTTCACTGGCTTCTGTATGCGCCAGAATGGGTAGTGCCCATATCATCACGCTAACAGTGGAGGTTGGTGTGTATGTCAATTTGTATCTCGAAGCTACTGGAATTGCAGGGGCGCCTCTACGAAGCGGAGCAAGACTATGAACTCCTGTGCAAATTGTTTGATGAGGTGAGAGTCCTGTTCAATGCATCCGCTGCCAGCGTGGTGCTGGCGCCAAGGCACGCCCCTGAGGATGCCATCGTTTGGACCAAAAGCTACTCTCGCTCTGACTTGGCATTTTATTTTGAACGCATGGCAGACGATGTCTTTCTCAATACCTATATGCAGCACATGCTCGCTGGCAAGGCTGTCATCGTTGATCAGCTGTTGAACTTTGATCGCATCGACAACCCCGTGTTCAGGGAAGAGATGGTGCCGCGTTTTCAGGCTCGCTATGCTCTGTGCATTCTGGTTCCTTTGAGTACCCTTGATGAGTTTGCGATCACTCTCCATCGGGATCAGACACAATCCCCTTTCACCCCGGCTGAGCAACAGATGTTGCAGTTGCTCTCCGACGGTTTGGGATGTTGGGCCAGAAGTTATCGTCGACGTCAGAGGTTCAATAAGGAACGTACACTATTGACTGCCCTGCTGGAGCGGGATAATCGTCCCCGCGCCGTTGTGGATCAATATGGACATCTGCAGCTGGCCAATCGAGCCATGCAACAGGCGCTGGGTGAATATCGCATCACACAGAGCCCTGTTGACCTTCAACTGGTCATCCCTTCTCGCTGGCAGACTCTTTGGCGGGAATCGTTGAGCCGTGGGAGTGAAGGGCGTCTTGTTCTGCCTCTATCAGAATCTCATCGCGTAATCCTCGAATGGATTCCACTGCCAGAGCCCGTCGGATGGTTTGAATTGATGCTGATTGACCCGCGATGGGAGCATGAGCGGCACCTTCAACGCATGGAGCTACTCTATGGCCTGACCAAGAGCGAACAGGATGTGCTTACTTTGCTCTCACGTGGCCTGACCGGAGCAGAGGTCGCTCGTCTTCGCGGTGTCTCGGTCGAAACCGGCAAAAGCCAAATAAAAATGCTGTTGCATAAAACTGGCACCAACAACCAAAACGATCTACTTAACTTGTTGTTCAATATTTCTCATTAAATATACCACTACTCTCCTTCCCCACATGCAACCGATCCCCCGATAGGGGGATGCGGTTTATGCACGACGAGCCTATAACCAACACAGTCGCTAAAGCGACATGTCAGTTATTTAAAGGGGTCTGTCGGTGCATCCGTCATGGATGACAGCAAGCCATATAAAAAGTCAGGGACTGGGGGATATATGAAACTTTTTACTCAATCATTGCTGGCCGCCAGCATCATTACCGCTCTTGGCGGCTGTGGTGGCGGAGGCAGTAGTGGTGACAGCACAACGCCACCCGAGCCTAAAACCACGCTTCAGATAAGAGCGATTGATGGCGTGTTACAGGGCGCATTGGTGTGGATCGATCTCAACGGAAATGGCCTGCGTGATGCTGCAGAACCCTCAGCCAAGTCAGATAGTGAGGGGAGAGTGCTGTTCACCCTTGAGCCTGGCCAAGCGCGCACCAATGTGTATGTGGAAACGATTCCCGGCGAGACCGTCGATCTGGAACGAGGACCTGTTGATACCGCCTTTACTATGGTTGCTCCTGCAGGTTCGGGCAGTAATGGTGCAGAACGAGTCGTATCTCCTCTGACCACGTTGCTGCATCTCGAAACACAGAAATATAGCGATTTGGCACAGGCTCGGGAAGCATTGGCTCAGCGCTTGGGCATATCTTCAGACATGCTGGATGCAGACTTTGTCGCGTTGGGTGATGGGCGGGCCCTGTTTATCGCCAAAGTTATCGCCGATGCGCTACCAGCCTCGCTGCCAGCAGAGGCAAACGAACAGGATGTCCTGCGTTTGGCTCTGAACAATAAAAGCGGTCAAGCCACTGCTATTTACGACAAACTGACAGATGAACAGATCACCGATCAGGGGGCTCCCACCCTGAAGAGTGAAATCGATTACAACACTCATAAGGCAACATTCACCATTGAGTTTGCCACCCGTAAAACGGAGGGCGGTGTCGAGGTAAGCCAAGGTACCAAATATTACTGGGATAAAAATGCCAACGATTATGAGAGATACAATGGTAAACCACTGATCGCTACCACATGGAGCCTGGAGACAACACGCAAAGCTGATGGAACCATAGAGCGCTATGCAAAATGGGAACATGACTTTAACAAGGATGGCGAGCGAAACTTCAAGGGACAATCGCTGAGTGTGGGGAACGACACCAAGTGGGTGGAATATTTTGACGAGGACACCAACTGCAAAGAGCTGAATGAACATCAGTGCAATGATCCCAAACGTATATATGAAGGGCGAGACTTGCGAGCCGAGTTCGTAGCGCAGGATTACAGTACTATCGATTTTGTTCAGATGTGGACGAAAAATGCCAATGCCACGG
This sequence comes from Aeromonas sp. R4-1, assembly GCF_040908325.1. Classification (NCBI taxonomy): domain Bacteria; kingdom Pseudomonadati; phylum Pseudomonadota; class Gammaproteobacteria; order Aeromonadales; family Aeromonadaceae; genus Aeromonas; species Aeromonas sp. R4-1. The sequence continues at coordinate 11,298 of NZ_JBFODM010000060.1, read as the reverse complement.
GCCACGACATCGAGATGATCGAGTACAAAACCGATGCACCGACGCGCGACTGGTTCAAGCCGGACAATCCGGGGCAACCCGGTTTCCGCCGACTGGAGCATTACGCTAAAGAAGCCGATGGTATACGTATCACATATGAGAATGATTGGAACGCTGATGGCTCCATCAATCAGCGAGAATCACTGCTCAGCCGCAAAAATGGCACGACTCGTTATGAGTCAGGCAAAATTGTCTGGGCCAACCCTCTTGATGACTCGTTTGAAGAGTATGCGGACTACAACTTCCATACGGAAACACGTTTACCTTACTGGTACGACACTGTCGTCGAATATGTGCCCCTGGGAGATGGGTTGCAACAGTTAACCACCGAAGGGAAGCGCTATTTGCTTGATGAGGAGAAGCAGCTGCGCAAGAGCGATGGCTCGCACCCGGATGGCTACCTGTTCCATCAGTATAAAGTGCAACAGAAAGAGGTATCTGCCGATGAGCAGCAGATCCATGTGACTTGGCAGCATATTGCGTTGGATGGATATGACTTCAACCGTAACGATATTGGCCAGGAGTTCAAGGTCATGCGTCGGCACAAGGTTGATGGGGATGCAATGAAAGGGTGGTGGATTGGCCATAACTATGCCGAGTGGGGTAGTCAAGCGGTGGACAATCTCCCTAGCAAAGTGCTCGCGCTGCTGGCAGAAGGCAAGAGCTTTGCTCAAATTACAGCCGCTGAGCTGCCCGGATTGGGGGCTTATGACCAAGTTGCGCTGTCTGGTCCTCTGTTTACCACTGCGTTCAAAGGGTATCTGGTGACAAACGACAGTTGGCTTGGTGCCTCTGGCAAACAAAAAATGACGGTGAATGGTCAGCGTGTCGGCACACAGGACCTGTTGCTACAACAGGCGGGGGGCATGACTTCGCTGGTTTTCCTGAAAGGAATTGGTTCGGAACCCTGTGCCTGGTGGACTTGCTGGGAGCAACGGATTACTTCGCTTGACGGCGTTGACCCAGCGAAAGGGATCATGACATTCAAGCGCTGGAGTGACACTGACCCATTTACAACACTTTACCTGCGTGAAGCGGATGCTGACGTAGCCATGGCTCCTTGATTGTCAGGGAGGAGTTTATAAATAGAGTGAGCGCGGGGCTCCTGAGGCCCCGTGATGCATTTATGACGAACGATATCTCCGGCGTTGTGGTTGCCACCCTCTGAGGCAGGTCACTGAATCGGGGGCGCTGGCGTGGTTAAATGGTCGGCTCACATCTTGCCGGATATTGCTGTGACCATGCCATCTGACCTTCAGCCGCTGCTCGCTTGGCCTGACTATCTGCAGGCCTCCTGGCTGCGCTGCGCCCACCAGACCAGTGCCACCCTCTGGCATCCGCCCCACTGCGCCAAGGGGCAGACCTTGCAGAGCCTGCGCCAGCGCAAGCGCGACCTGCTCACCACCGGCGAGATGGCCCTCGAAGATCTCTACGAATTTATGGAGGGGCGCCCCTGCGCCCTGCTGCTCACCGACGAGAGCGGCTGCCTGCTGGCCCAAACCGGCCACCCGGATACCCTGCACGAGCTGGCGGCGCTGGGGTTTGGCCCCGGCGCCTTTTTCAGCGAGGGGCGCATCGGCACCAATGCCATCAATCTGGCGGCACTGGAGGGCGTGCCGCTCTGCGTCAGCGGCCCCCAGCACTTCAACCAGACCCTCCACCCTTGGCACAGCTGCGCCAGCCCGGTCTACAACAGCAATGGCCGTCAGGTCGCCATCATAGCTCTGATCTGCAAGGTGGAGGAGGCGAGCGCCGGCGATCTGGCGCTCACCGTCAGCGCCGGACGCGAGCTGGCCCATCTGCTGCAGATGGAGACCCTGATGCAGGAGTCCCAGCACCACCTGAGCGAACTTTATGCCCTGCTCGATGGCATGGATGACGGTGTGCTGGCCTGGGATCCGCAGGGTCGGTTGCGCTACCTCAATGCGCTGGCGGCCAACCGGCTGCGGCTCGATCCCGCGCTTTGTCTCGGCCAGCCGCTGGAGCAGCACCTGTTGCTGCCGCAGCGGTTGCAGCTGGCCATCAGGGGGCAGACGCCGCTCAGCCATGTGGAGGTGACGCTGGAGCGGCTCGGCGCGCAGGAGGGGGAGTTCATCAATGCGCTGGTGAGCCTCAAGCCGCTGCCGGGGCCGGAGGGGGTCAGCTTTATCGCCCTGCTGCACCCGGTAGATCGGCTGCGGGCCATTCACCAGCTGCGCCAGACGGTGCCCGAGCTGTCGGCGCTGGTGGGGGAGTCGAGCGCCATGCGCAAGCTGCTGCGCTACGCCCGGCAGGCGGCCCAGAGTCAGGGGCCGATCCTGCTGCGAGGCGAGGAGGAGGTGGGCAAGGCCCAGCTGGCGGAGGCGATCCACTTTGGCAGCGAACGGGCCGCCGGGCCGCTTATTACCCTCAACTGCAAGGCGCTGCCGAGCGAGCGGATGGCGCTGGAGCTGATGGGGTCCGACGAGGCGGGGCAGGAGCGGGCGGGCAAGTTCGAGCTGGCCCACGGCGGCACGCTCGTGCTGGAGCAGGTGGAGTGCCTCTCTGCCCCCATGCAGGCGGCGCTGCTGCAACTGCTCAAGACCGGTCGCATCCAGCGCTTCGATTCGGCCCGTATCCTGCCGCTCAAGGTGAGGATCATCGCCACTAGCAGCGCCCCGCTGGAGCAATTGGTGCAGGAGGGGCTGTTTGGCCGCCAGCTGCTCTATGCCTTGCAGGTGTGCGAGCTGTGGCTGCCGGGATTGCGGGAGCGCGCGGCGGATCTGCCGGGCCTGATCAGCCAGCAGTTGGCGGCGCAGGGACGCGAGCCGGTGCGCCAGTTCAGCCCGGCGGCCCTCGATTGTCTGCTCGCCTATCCCTGGCCCGGCAATCTGGGGGAGCTGCGCAGCGCCGTCGAGCATGCGCTGCTTCATGCCGGTCAGGGGCCGATCCCGCCTGAGGCGCTGCCCGCCGCCATTCGCCACGGCTATCAGCGGGTGGCGGACGAGGTAGTGGGGCAACCGCTGCTCACGCTGGCGGAGCTGGAGCGGCAAGCCATCTTGCGCTGCGCTCACGCCTGCAAGGGGCAGGTGAGCCAGATGGCCCAACATTTGGGTATCAGCCGCACCACCCTGTGGCGGCGGCTCAAGTTGCTCGAGATCGATCCCGCCGACTATCACGGCTGACGGTGAGCCGTCGCCAAGAGGCCCGCAGAAAACGAAAAGGCCCCGCAGATGCGGGGCCGATTTATATGGCAAGCTCTGCCGTGGCGCGGTTACAGCCCCAGCTGGTGGGCAGTGACGATGGCCGCCAGCACATCCTCGGCGGTGACCTTGAACGGCATATTGTGGATGGTCTCGCCCTCGGCGGTGGAGGCTTTGGCCACCTCCATCAGGCGCGCCATGTCCAGCTCCTTGACCCCCATCATATGCAGGTTGGTCGGCAGGCCCACCGAGCGGCAGAAACCCAGCACTGTCTCGATCTCCGCCATCGGCGCGTTCTCCAGCACCAGCTGCACCAGGGTACCGAACGCCACTTTTTCACCGTGATAGAGGTGGTGGCACTCGGCGAGCTGGGTCAGGCCGTTGTGGATGGCGTGGGCGGCGGCCAGACCGCTGCTCTCGAAGCCGATACCGCTCAGGTAGGTGTTGGCCTCGATGATGTTCTCCACCGCCTTGGTGCAGAGCCCCTGTTCCACCGCCAGCTTGGCTTTGTAGCCATCGGCCAGCAGGGTCTTGTAGCAGAGCTCGGCGATGGCCTGCGCCGCCAGCGTGGAGGCGCCCCCGGCCATGGTCTGGCAACCGGAAACCTTGTTGGCGCGCGCCTCGAAATAGGTGGAGAGCGCATCCCCCATGCCGGAGACCAACAGCCGCACCGGGGCGCGTGAGACCACGCCGGTATCCATGATGACCATGTTGGGGTTGGTCGGGATCATCAGGTATTCGCTGAACTGCCCTTCCGGGGTGTAGATGACCGTCAGCGCGCTGGTGGGGGCATCGGTGGAGGCGATGGTCGGCACTATGACCACCGGCACCTTCTGGTAGAAGGCGACCGACTTGGCGGTATCCAGCGTCTTGCCGCCGCCGATGCCGATGATGACGTCAAACGGGGTCTGCTGGCAGCGGGCCAGCAGGCGGTCGATCTCGGGGCGGGAGCACTCGCCATTGAAGCAGTCGAACTCGGGCTTGATGCCTGCGCCGTGGAAGCTGGTGGCCACGGTATCGCCCACCAGCTTGGTGACGAAGGCGTCAGCCAGGATCAGTGGCTTGCTGCCGAGCGCTTTGACGTAGTTGCCGATATTGGCGAGGGCCCCGTTGCCTTGCACGTATTTGCTGGGGCTGATGATAATGCGGTCCATATTCTATCCCTCTCTCTTTACTAATTAAGAATCGGGGCGAAGGGGCGGCTGTGCCGGGGACTCCTTCGTCTTGAATGAAGCTGCACAGGCTCAGCGAGCGAGTGCAGCCCCTTGAAACAATGGTGTGCGGCGTCAGTCGCCAAAGCGCTCGTCGGCCAGCTGCTGGAAGCAGGCCAGTGCGGCGGTGGCATCCTCGCCGCGCGCCAGCAGGGTGAGCTGGTCGCCCTGACGCACGTTGAGCATGGCGAGCCGGGTCAGGCTGCGGGGGTTGGCTTCTTTGTCCCCCTTTTGCAACTTGAGTTCAGCGGCAAAGGGCTTGAGGGCTGCCACTAGTCGGGCGGCGGGGCGCACATGCAGGCCGTGGGGGTTATCCACCACCACCTCACAGCGCAACCAGCCGTCGTCGGCAACGGGGGCTGTCTCGGTAGCGGTCTGCGCCGCGCTGGCTGGCAGCATCGCCTGTTTCGGGCCCAGCGCGCCGAGCGCTTCGGCGGCTACCTCGTCCAGCGTCAGGCCGGAACCGGCCGCCACCACGGCGGCCAGGGTACCCTCCACCAGCGGGGCGGGGCAGAGCCGCACCCTCGCGCTCAGCTCCGGGGGCAGCAGTTCGAGGGCGGTCTCTGCGCTCAAGAGGGCGCTGCCCAAATCCATCAGCACCAGCACGCCACTGCCGTCATCCGCCTCTTCAATCGCACTCATCACCGCGATGGCATCGGTGCCGATGGGGTGGTCGGGGTCATCGACCCCGGCCGCCAGCAGCAATCGGGCCGGACTGCCGAGCTGGTCGGCCAGCGCTTTCAAGCCGGCCGCCAGCATGGCGCTGTGAGAGACCACTACGATTCCGATCATGTCACAACCTCGCTCTGTCACGCAGGGCGGTCAGCAGCAGCAGGGTCGAGGTGGCCCCTGCATCCTGATGGCCGATGCTGCGCTCGCCAAGATAGCTGGCGCGCCCCTTGCGGGCCTGCATCTGGATGGTCGCCTCGGTACCTGCCGCGGCAGCCGCCACCGCCTTGTCCAGCGCTTCATTGAGGGGCAACTCTTGCTGCTGCGCCTGTTGCAGGGCGGCCAGCGCCGGCCACCAGGCGTCGCACATGGTCTTGTCGCCCGGCTCGGCACGACCGCGGGAGACGATCCCCTCGACCCCGTCGCTCAGCATTTTGCACAGCTGACTGAGGTTCAGGCTCTGGCAGGCATCGCTGCTGGCCGCGGCCCGAATAAAGAAGGTGCCGTAGAGCGGGCCGCTGGCGCCGCCGACCGAGGAGAGCAATGTCATGCCGGTGGTTTTCAGTACCTGCCCGATATCCTTGTCTGCCACCGCCGGCAGCTTCTCGGCCACCTTGGCGAAGCCGCGCTGCATGTTGAGGCCGTGGTCGCCGTCGCCGATGTCAGTATCCAGCGCGGTGAGGTAGTCGCGCTGCTCGGTGAAGATATGTTCGCAGTCGAGCAGCCAGTTGACGATGTGATGCTTGCTTAACATGGGTTCTCCTTAGCAGCCGCGACGCAAGGCAGGGGTGTGGACGGGGGCATCCCACAGGGTCATCAGCTCGTCATCCACCTTGAGCAGGGTGATGGAGATGCCAGTCATGTCGAGGGAGGTGCAGTAGGGGCCGATCAGGTTGCGCACCAGATGGATGCCCGCCTCTTCGCACAGGGTGGCGAGGCGACCATAGACGCCATAGAGCTCTGAAATCGGGGTGCCGCCGAGACTGTTGACCAGCGCGATAACCCGATCACCCTTGTTGAGTGGTTCGATAAAGGTGTGCTCCTCCTGCCAGCTGCCGCTGGTGCGATCCCAGTGGCGCAGGGTGCGACCATAGGGGGTATTGTCCGCCAGCTCGCTGAACATGTCGTCCACCAGGGTATTGAGGTCGGTGAAGGGGCGGCGCTCGATGCCCGGTTCGCCGTGGATACCGACGCCGAACTCCAGCTCGTTGTCCGCCAGGGTGAAGGAGGGCTTGCCTGCGGCAGGCACGGTACAGGCATGCATGGCTACGCCTATGGTGCGGCTCTGGTTGTTGATGCGACGGGCCAGCGCCTCGCAGCGCGCCAGATCGTAGCCTGCCTCGGCGGCGGCACCGACCAGCTTCTCGCACAGCACGGTCGTGGCAACGCCACGGCGACCGGCGGTGTAGAGGCTGTCTTTGACCGCCACGTCGTCATCGATCAGGGCGAAGCCCACTTTTACACCATCGCCGTGCAGCAGCTCGACCGCGGTCTCGAAGTTGAGTACGTCGCCGGTGTAGTTCTTCACCAGAAACAGCACGCCCGCGCCGCCATCAACGGCCTGACCGCACTCGTACATCTGATCCGGCGTCGGGGAGGTAAAGATCTCGCCGGGGCAGGCGCCATCCAGCATCCCTTTGCCCACCAGACCGCCGTGCATCGGCTCGTGGCCGCTGCCACCGCCGGAGACCAGCGCCACCTTGCCCATCACGGGGGAGTCGGCGCGAGTGATGTAGTGGGGTTCGATACGTATCTTGAGCTCGGGGTGGGCGGCTGCCATCCCCATCAGTTGTTCACGGACCACGGCATCGACGGCATTGATCAGTTTCTTCATGGCTCACTCCTTGGCTTGCCACCGCTCGGGTGGGCAAATGGTTGATGGAGCCAGTCTAACGACAGAAAAAGGGATAAAAATGACGGTCGATTTGGTTCGGATTTGAAACAGCAGAAGGGGGATGGACGTTTCAATCTGAAACGGCGCAGGGCAAGCGAGCGGGAAACTGTTAGCTGACTCACAGCCATGAAAAAGGGCCCCGCAGGGCCCTTCGCTATAACCGGAATATGCGGACGGGTTAGATGGCCCAGCCACCGGCGTAGAAGATCACCAGCGCCAGGGCGATGATAACGGTGCCGACGTTCAGCTTCTTCCACTCGGCAGCGAAGATGCGGCCAACGACCAGCGCAACGAAGCCTAGCATGATGCCGGTCACGATGTTGCAGGTCAGTACGATGAAGACGGCGCACAGCATGCCGGAGAGCGCATCGACCGAGTCGCTGAAGTCCAGCTTGGTGACGTTGCCCAGCATCAGCAGACCGACGTACATCAGGGCCGGTGCGGTGGCGTAAGCCGGTACCAGATAGCTGAGCGGGGAGAGGAAGATCATCAGCAGGAACAGCACGCCGACCAGCGCGGCGGTCAGACCGGTCTTGCCACCTGCTGCGGTGCCTGCGGCGGATTCGATGTAGACGGCCGCCGGAGCACCGCCAACGGCGCCTGCCACCATACTGCTGACGGAGTCGGCAGTCAGGGCCTTGCCGCCGCTGATGATGTGGCCACGTTCGTTGATGAGACCCGCCTGTCCGGCCACGGCACGGATGGTACCGGTGGCGTCAAACACGGCGGTCATCACCAGCGCCAGCACGGTCGGAATGACCACCGGATTGAGGGCGCCCAGCAGATCCATGCTGCCAACCAGCGAGCCTTTCTCACCAGTCAGGCTCGGCATGGCGAAGAAGCCCTGCCAGGTCACTTTCGGGTCGAAGATAAGACCGAGGATGGAGATGGCGATAATCACCATCAGGATGCCGCCCGGCACCTTGCGACGCTCCAGACCGAAGATGGCAGCCAGACCCAGCACCGTCATGATGACCGGGAAAGCGGTGACTTCACCCAGCTGAACCGGCAGACCGGCCCCTTCGTTCTTGATCACCATGCCAACGCCATTGGTGGCGATCAGCAGCAGAAACAGACCGATACCGATGCCGGTGCCGTGGGCGATGCCGGAGGGGAGGTTATCCAGGATCCACTGGCGCACGCCGGTGACGCTGATCAAGGTAAACAGCACCCCCATCAGGAAGATGGCGCCCAGGGCAACCGGAATGCTCAGTCCCTGACCCAGTACCAGACTGAACGCGGTAAAGGCGGTGAGGGAGATGGCGCAACCGATGGCCATCGGCAGCTTGGCCCACAGACCCATCAGCAGGGAGCCGAAGGCGGCGATCAAACAGGTGGCGACAAATACCGGGCCCTGCTCAAAGCCGGCAGCACCCAGCATGTTCGGCACCACTATGATGCTGTAGACCATCGCCAGGAAGGTGGTCAGCCCCGCGACCAGCTCCTGACGCACGCTGCTGCCGCGCGCAGAAATGGAAAAATAAGAGTCCAGAAAGCCGCCTGTCCCTGTTTGGGCGGCCATATCTTGCTTTGCCATAACTAATCCTGAAAGTGTGAAGGAAATCGTTTGCGTTGGTGGCGCGCAAAATAGCAAGAATTCGCGGCAAATACAGCGGATAACCTGACTTTTTCGTCACTATTTTACATTTTGAGTCCATTCGGAGCTCATTCTAAGACTCAAGCGGTGAGAGCGTGTAAGGGAGGTATCAAGCGGTCGGGGGAGGGGAGATCTGTGAGGAAAAAGCGGGGAAAAACAAAAAACCCGCCGAAGCGGGTTTTTTTAAATTCTTGCAGAGCTGTCAGCAGTTGGCATAAGCCATCAGCAGCATGCTCCGGCTTGAATTACAGACCAACTACGTTGGCAGCAGCCGGGCCTTTCTGGCCTTGCTCGATGGTGAACTCAACGCGCTGACCTTCGTCCAGGGTTTTGAAGCTGGTGGACTGGATAGCGGAGAAGTGTACGAACACGTCTTTGCTGCCGTCAGCCGGGGAGATGAAACCAAAACCTTTCTCAGCGTTGAAGAACTTAACGGTACCAGTCATTTTGTTAGACATAATAATTTCCTTAAATAGTGTTGAATGCCACCTAAATGGCAATTTTTGATTTTTCGTCAGCAATACGTATGGGGAGCACTAAAGAAGGAGAATTATTTGATAAGAATTATCCGAGGATAACGCTTATGCTAATCACTGCTTTACTAAAATGACTGCCTAACATAATCAGGTCTGAACTGCCGAACCATCGAGAAAGATTAAAACACGCTCTCATTTTTAAAGCAAACTTTATCTCGATATTAATGTTTTGTAACAGCCAAAAATATCATTTTTTATAGTAAACATGATGCATTTCAACGGCATAGAAAAATCAGTGCAGACTCATATCACCCTGTGGCAAGCCAGATTCGGCTTTTTTGTCCTGACTATGTAGCCAGTTCTGGCAAAAAATATGAGAAAAAATGAAAAGCTGGCGATAGATGGGGATTGTCAGTTGGCGTTTTCTCTAACGCGCAATGTAAATCACTTCTTTGCTGCTGCGATTAGCTTCTGAGCTGCAAATCAATGGCGGCGCCAAATTTGGCTCATCGAGCATCGCCCAGACATGCAAACGCCCGCAGGCACAAGTGCCAGCGGGCGTTTTGCAAGAGGGGATCAGCGCTTGCTGCGAAACTTGTTGCTGACCGAATCAATCCAGCTGAAGGTTTCCGGCAGTACCTGGTTCTTGGCGCGCTCTTTGGCTTTCTCGCGAGCCAGCTTGGAGGCTGCCTTGGCCGCTTCGGCGCGGTCGGCCACAATTTTCAGGCGACCCTCTTCGCGGATCTTGTTCCGCTCTCCGTTGGTCAGCTGGTGGTCTGCATTGGCTTGTGCCTTTTGCAATAACAAGGCTATCTCGGCTTTTTCGGCCTCGGTCAGATCTTTCATTTCCAGCTTTTTCACGGCGCGCTCCTGCGGCAGGGTGGTTAGACACCCTAACACAGTTGTGCCGATCACTTCTTATGCAATCGGCTTTCCGGCAGTAAAAATGCGGGTTTGTGCCAACTTTCCGTTATTTCGCTGCCACTTTCCCGCCTGTTTGCCACATTTCAATTTATGGCGAGCGGTGAGGGCAGCTCTTGCTCCTCCGGCTCGACGTGGATCAGCACGATGGCGTGGGGCAGTTGCGCCATGATGGCGTGTTCGATGCGATCACAGATATCGTGAGCTTCGCCGATGCTCATCTCCGGGGGCAGGGTGAGATGGAAGTCGATATGGCGGCGACGACCGGCACGACGGCTGCGCAGATCGTGAAAACCGCTGGCGGCAGGGCAGCATTCGGTGATGATGCGGCTGGTCATCGCCAGCTCTTCCGGGCTCATGCTCTGGTCGATCAGCGGCTGGAAGGCCTCATTGAGCATGCTGATCGCCTCTCTGACAATAAAGATGGCGACTGCAATGGCGACCAGCGGGTCGAGGATGGCGAGTGAATGGCCGAACAGACCGGCCAGCCAGATCCCGCCAAGACCGATGGCGACCCCGGTGGAGGTGAGCACATCCGCCTTGAGATGAAGCGCATCGGCCGCCAATGCAACTGACTCTTCTTCCCGGGCCACCTTGTAGAGGTAGGCTGAGACGCCGCTGTTGACCAGCGCCGAGATCACCATCACCAGCACGCCCCAGCCAATGCTTTCAATCGGGCTGGGGGTGATTAGCTTGTCGACAGCTTCGAAGATGATCCAGCCTGCGGCCAGCAAGATAAGCAGTGCTTCGATGACACCGGAGACATTTTCAATCTTGTCGTGACCATAGGGGTGGCTCTCATCGGGCGGGAGATCGGACTTTTTCACCGCGAACAGGGCGATCAGGGCCGCCACCAGATCCATGGCGGAGTGGATCGCCTCCGAGATGATACTGACCGAGCCGCTGGCGAACCCGGCTACCATTTTCATGATGATCAGACTGATATTGGAGCAGACCGACACCATGGCGGCTCTGGTTTTTCTGTTCATGTACAGCTTCCTGAATAAAAACGGATATTTCGGTGCGGCGCGCATTATATCCGGCTGACCGGAAATAACCTATTCGGTGTTGTAACCTGATGTTTCTGATGATATTGCGAATGCTTATTAAAATGGTGACCTCTTGCGCGGCAATAAATAATGAGAGGGATTTATATTTATCCGTGAAAATATCTAGGGAAGGTGCGAACAAGTCCCTGATATGAGATCATGTTTGTCATCTGGAGCCATGAAAAAGCTTAACCATCCCCTCATATGAGCGAGGCGTGGCGCGGCTTCTGAGGTATGATCGCCATCCTTGACCAGCTAATACCCAACAGACTATCCCCATG